>NZ_RZPQ01000770.1:0-2750 GCF_003999135.1 Mesorhizobium sp. M7A.F.Ca.CA.004.06.1.1
ATTCTGGGTGACGCCTTCGAGGATCTTTTCGCGATCGAGCGTGCGGAAATCGCGAAGCGGCGGGCCGCCATTGTTGTTGACCAGGATATCCGGCTCGGGACAGGCCGCGAGCAGCGCCTTCTGCACCTCCGGCTTCGAAACGTCGCCGACGACTTCCGTCACCGTGACGCCATATCGCTCGCGCAACTCCGCGGCGGTTTTCGCCACCAGTTCGGCGTTGCGCCCGTTGACCACGACATCGCAGCCGGCCTCGGCCAGCGCCATGGCGCAACCGCGCCCAAGTCCCTTGCTCGAAGCGCAGACGATGGCCTTCTTTCCGCGGATACCGAGATCCATGACGATTTCTCCTGTGATTTGGCCGGCAAGCTAGTCCTTCGGCTGGACCAATCGCAACCGTCATACGGTTGTTGCATGAATCGGGGCATAGGCTCGCGAAAGCAACGGTGAAATCGCGATGTCCGGCCAAGAGCCCCGCACTTTCCGCAGCATGTTCATATCCGACGTCCATCTGGGCTCGAAGGCGGCCAAGGCCGAGTTCCTGATCGATTTCCTTCGATATCACGATGCCGATATCATCTATCTGGTGGGCGACATCGTCGACGGCTGGCGGCTGCGGCGGAGCTGGCACTGGCCGCAAAGCCACAATGACGTCGTGCAGAAACTGCTGCGCAAGGCGCGCAAGGGCGCCAACATCACCTACATCGCCGGCAACCATGACGAGTTCGCCCGCCAGTTCCAGGGCGTGCATTTCGGCGGCATCGTCGTCGCCGACCGTGCCATCCACGAGACCGCCGACGGCAAGCGCCTGCTCGTCATCCATGGCGACCAGTTCGACACCGTGGTCCACAATGCGCGCTGGCTCGCCTATCTCGGTGATCACGCCTATGACGCGGCCATGCTGGTCAATCGCGTGGTGACGCGGCTGCGGCAACTGCTCGGCCTGCCGTATTGGTCGTTTTCGTCCTGGGCCAAGCACAACGTCAAGAAAGCGGTGAACTTCATCGGCTCGTTCCAGACCATGCTTGCGGATGAGGCGCGTCGTTCACACGTCGACGGCGTCATTTGCGGCCACATCCATCATGCCGTCATCGAGAATTTTGGCGATGTCCAGTACATCAACACCGGCGACTGGGTGGAAAGCTGCACGGCCGTGGTCGAGCATTTTGACGGCCGCATGGAAATCCTGACCTGGGCGCAGGTGCTGCCAGAAGCGCCGGACGAGCCCTTTGTCCCGTTGCTCATCGCGGACCGGGTAGGGCAGGCGGCATAGTCCGAAGTCTTTTTCGGGCTTCGGAATCGATCAATTAGTCCAACCGGTTTCGTCCGGTTTTCGTCCATGTTAAGGGATCGATACGCGTTGCCGTCCGGTCGAATACAGCGCGATTGGATCGATTCATGGCCCTGCCGCAGCTCTCGCCCGAACAACTCGTCAAGCCGCGCCATTTCGAACTGCGCATGAGCCTGATCTTCGCGACGCTGTACGTGCCGCTCGGAACGCATTTGCCTTATTTTCCACTGTGGCTGCAGGCCAAGGGTTTTCACGCCGAGCAGATCGCCGTCATTCTGGCGGCGCCGATGTTCCTGCGCGTGGTGACGACGCCGTTACTGACCGCGTTGGCCGACCGTGCCAGGGACCGCGCCGATGTCTATGTCGCGCTGATGGCTGCATCACTGCTCCTGTCGGCAGGCTATTTCCTGCCATCGACCTATGCGATGGTGCTGGCGGTCTCACTGGCGCTGACCATTGTCTGGACGCCGCATTCGCCGATCGCCGATTCGCTGGCGCTTTCGGGTGTCCGCCGCTTCGGTTCGAACTACACAAGCATGCGCAAATGGGGCTCGATCTCCTATCTCTGCGCCAATGTCGCCGGCGGCTTCATTCTGTCGGCAACCGGCTCGCAGGCCGTTCCGGTTATCATTCTGGCGGCGTTTGCCGCGGCCCTTGCCGCCGGCCTGCTGGCGCCGCGTCTAGGCCGTCCGCGGCGCGCCTCACCGCTGTCGGCCACTGATATCCAGCATTCGGCGCCGAAGCTTCTCAACCCGTATTTCCTGTATTTTTCCGTCGGTGTCGGCGTCATCACCGCCAGCCACGCATTCCTCTACGGTTTCGTCTCCATCTACTGGAAATCGATCGGCCTCAGCGATTCGGTTGTCGGTCTCTTATGGGCTTGGGGCGTGGTGTCGGAAGTCTGCATGTTCATGATGTTCACCCGCTTTTTTGACCGGTTCTCCGTCGTGTCGATCATGGTGATGGCGGGGATCGGCTCCATCGTGCGCTGGATCGCCTTTCCGCTGGTCTGGCCGCTCGGCCTCGGCATTCCCGGTTTCTTCGGTGTCCAGTCGCTGCACTCGGTCTCGGTGGCGCTTGGGCTGATCGGCCTGCAGAAGATGATCGGCGAAACCGTCTCCGAGGAGCGGACAGGTGCCGCGCAAGGCATTGCCTATTTCTCCAACGGCTTCTTCATGGCGGTGGTGACGCTGGCGTCCGGCCCGCTCTACGACCATCTCGGCGTGGACGGCTTCTTTGCCATGATCCCGATCGCCTTGATCGGCCTCGTGCTGATCGGCCTTGCAGCGCGCTCAGCCCCACAGCGCCACTTCGGGCGGTGACACCAGCGATCCCTGGTAGACAAGGCCCGGTACCCGGTCGCGGGCAAGCAGCAGCGGACCGTCGAGGTCGACGAAATCGGCATGCTGGGCAAGCAGCACCGCCGGCGCCATCGCCAATGACGTGCCGATCTGCGCCGATG
>NZ_RZPQ01000771.1:0-2744 GCF_003999135.1 Mesorhizobium sp. M7A.F.Ca.CA.004.06.1.1
GATGAAGCCGGCGCCGTCCATCTCGGCGGCTTCCTTCTGCTCGCCGTCGAGCGACTGCAGCGCGGTCAAGAGAATGAGCGTGGCGAAAGGCAGCCATTGCCAGGCGACGATGATGATGATCGCCAGCATCGGATGCTGCCCGAACCAGTCGATCGGCTGGGCCCCGAAGAAGCGCGCTATGTCGGCGAACACCCCATATTGCGGGTGCATGATCATGTTCTTCCACACCAATGCGGCCACCGGCGGCATGACGAAGAACGGCGAAATGACCAGGATGCGCACGATGCCCTGGCCCCACATCGGCTGATCGATCAGCAGCGCCAGAAGGATACCGCCGATCACCGTGATCAGGAGCACGCTGACCACCAATGTGAGCGTGTTGAGGATCGACTGCAGGAAGGCCGGGTTGGAATAGAACAACGCGTAATTCGAGAAGCCGACAAAGCCGTCGCGGATCGGATTGAGCGGATTGTATTGCTGGAAAGAGAACCAGATGGTGATGACCAGCGGCACAATCATCCAGACGAACAGCAGCACCACGGATGGCGCCATCATGAAACGGGCAAGCGAACGGGTCTGCTGAGTAGCCATGACGTCACCCTTCACTGGTCAGACTGAATTTTCAAAAGGCGTTAAAGGCGGCCGCCCGAACTGGGAATTCGGGCGGCCGTTGCCGGTCAAGGAGGCGACCGGCAGTCGGCACCGGGAGGAGCCTTACTTGATGTATCCGCCTTCGGTCATTGCCGCGGTGGCAGCGTCCTGGGCCTGCTTCAGCGCATCGTCGACACTCGACTGGCCGGCAAGAGCCGCCGAGAAGAGCTGGCCGACCGTGGTGCCAAGTCCCTGGAACTCGGGGATGGCGACGAACTGGACGCCGACATAGGGCACCGGCTTGACGGTCGGATGCGTCGGGTCGGCGGCGTTGATGGAGTCCAGCGTCATCTTGGCGAACGGAGCCGCCTTCTGGTACTCGGCATTGGCATAGAGTGAGGAGCGCGTGCCCGGAGGAACGTTGGCCCAGCCTTCCTTCGAAGCGACCAGTTCGGCATAGTGCTTGCTGGTCGCCCAGGAGACGAACTTCTGGGCGGCATCGGCTTTCTGCGTCCCGGCGGGGATCGCCAGCGACCATGCCCACAGCCAATTGCCGCGCTTGCCCAGGCCATTGTCGGGTGCCAGCGCATATCCAACCTTGTCTGCGACCTGCGATGCCTTGGGATCGGAGACGAAGGACGCAGCGACGGTGGCGTCGATCCACATGCCGCATTTGCCCTGCTGGAACAGCGCCAGGTTTTCGTTGAAGCCGTTGGAGGACGCACCCTCGGGGCCGTCGGCCTTCATCAGGTCGACATAGAACTGCAGCGTGTTCTTCCATTCCGGCTGATCGAACTGTGGCTTCCAGTTCTCGTCGAACCAGCGCGCGCCGAAGGAGTTCGACATGGCGGTCAGGAAGGCCATGTTCTCGCCCCAGCCGGCCTTGCCGCGCAGGCAGACACCGTTCACGCCATTGGCGCGGTCGGTCATCTTGTCGGCGGCCTGCCTGATGAAGTCCCAGGTCGGCGCGTCGGGCATCTTCAGCCCGGCCTTCTCCATCAGGTCCTTGCGGTACATGACGAAGGAGCTTTCGCCGTAGAAGGGCGCGGCATAGAGCTTGCCGTCGACCGAAAGGCCGCCTGCGATGGCGGGGATGATGTCCTTGGCATCGTAGTCGTCGCCGAGCTTGTCGAGCGGCAGCAGCCAGCTCTGCTTGGCCCAGATCGGAACCTCGTAGGTACCGATGGTCATCACGTCGTACTGGCCGCCCTTGGTGGCGATGTCGGTGGTGACGCGCTCGCGCAGCACGTTTTCTTCGAGCGTGACCCAGTTGAGCTGGATGTCGGGGTTCGCCTTGGTGAAGTCCTCGGTCAGCTTTTGCATGCGGACCATATCGCCATTGTTGACGGTGGCGATGGTGATGGATTCGGCATGTGCGGCGAACGCAAGCGTGCTGGCCGACAACAAGCCCAGGGTGAGCGTGCGAAGTTTCATCAAATTCCTCCCTTGAACCAAGATGAGCATTTGCCTTGGCTTTGGGCAATTACTCACTTGGCGTGAATTATGTCAAGTCGGATTCGATGCTGCAGCGCAGCACCCGGGCGACACCGCAGGCCGGGACGAGCGGAAATTGCCAGGGCGAGAATCATCCCGGCCGGATACAGTGAGGCAGCAGCGGATAGATCTGCGAGAACCAGGCGCAGCCCGAAAGCTTGCCGGTCAGCCGGCGATCTCGGCCAGCAGCCAGTCGCGGAAGGCACGGATCTTCGGCACGTTGCGGCGCGCTTCGGGGTAGACCAGCCAATAGGCATGGCCGTCGTCGCCAACCAGATCGAAAGGCTGGATCAGGCGCCCGTCGGCAAGTTCCGCCTTGAACAGCGCCCTGGTCAGGACCGCGACGCCATGACCGGCGATCGCCGCATTGGCCTCATAGGCCTGCGCGCCCATGCTGCTGCCGGGCCGCTTGGCAAGATCGTGCGAATGCACGCCGGCAGCCTCGAACCATTGCGTCCACCAGATGTCGCCGGGATCGAGGATCGGCAGCCGCAACAGGTCCGCCGGTTCCCTGACGCCGCCGATGGTCGCCGCGAGTTTCGGGCTCAGCATCGGCGTGAAGTCGGCATCGAGCAGCTTGTGCGCCTCCAGGCCCGGCCATTTGCCGCCGCCCGAGCGGATGGCGATATCGGTATCCTCGCGGTCAAAGTCGGTCCGGC
>NZ_RZPQ01000772.1:0-2743 GCF_003999135.1 Mesorhizobium sp. M7A.F.Ca.CA.004.06.1.1
CGCCAGGTGCGACCGGGCCTCTGGCCGGAGATTTCTTTGTCCCTGACGAGGTGTTTGCCCGCACGGACAGCAAGATCAAGAGCATCTACTAGATCCGCGTCATTGTGAGCGTCGAGCTAAGCCATCCGCCGTGGCTGAGCCACGGCAAAGCCTTGCTCACAAAGCGATAGGGCGCCAACCTGCCGGAGTGATTCAAGGTCCGGCAGGCGCTTGCTTACGCCTCATCCTTCTTGCCTTTGCCGAGGCCCATCAGCCGGTCGATATAGGCGAGCATGAGGGCCGAGACGACGAAGGCGAGATGGATGATGGTCAGCCACATCAGCTGGTCGGTCGTGTAGGTCGACGAGTTCAAAAACACCTGCAAAAGGTGGATGGACGAGATGGCGACGATGGTCGAGGCAACCTTGACCTTCAGCGAGCCGACATCGATGGTGCCCAGCCAGTGCACGCCACCCTCCTGGTCGTCGAAGCGGCTGACGAAGTTCTCGTAGCCCGAGATGATGACCATCACCACCAGCGAGGCAACCAGTGCGGCATCGATCAGGCCGAGCATCTTGAGGATGGTGTCGGTGTCACCGAGCGTGAACGCCAGGGTAATGAACTCATAAAGCTTCTTGCCGAATGACAGCGCATAGACGGCCAATGCCAGGGCCAGGCCGATATAGAAAACGACGAGCAACCAGCGTGAAGCGAGAATGATCGATTCGATGGCGAGTTCGAGACGCTTCATGGGATGATTCCGGCTGGTTATCTCTCAGACAATGGTCGTATTCGGCCACGCCGCCACCGTTTGCAAGACAAAAAACCCCGCCGAACAAGGTCCGGCGGGGTTCAATGCGTCCCGCTGGAGTCGGGACGGGGCAGGGAACGCCCAGCACCGAATCTGGGGTGGCTGGGCTCGCGATTCAATGAGCCGTGTCTAATGCCCGTACAATTCTTGTTGAACCCGTCACATCCACCCATCCCCGGCGGTGCCGGGGATGGGTGCTTCTCGTGCCGATTCCACAAACCGGGTCATGGTTTTGAAATCATGACCTAATTGTTGCTGGCGACCGGTGCCACCAGCGAGGTGATGCGGCGAATGCCGACGCGCCGGTTCTCGCGGTTCGGCGCCGACGTGTTGACCTTCAGATACTCCTCGCCATAGCCCTGCGTCGTCAGGTTTTCCGGCGGGATGCCGAAGGCGTTGGTGAGCGCTTCCGCCACTGATTCCGCGCGGCGATCGGAAAGGGCCAGGTTAGCCTCCGGTGTGCCGACCGCGTCGGTATGACCTTCGATCAGGAAGGTCTCGGCCGGGTTCTTTTTCAACAGCTTCTCCATGGCGGTGGCGACGCCCTCGAGCTTCTGCACCTCGGTGTCGGAGATCGAGGCCGAGCCGAATTCGAAGTTGAGCGTGTCGAGATCGACGCGCCGTGCGATGTCGCGCACGCGGGCCGAACGTTTGACCTCGTCGATCGAGTAGAGGCGCTGGACCTTCTCCACCGGTGGCTGTTCGAGGAAGGTGTAGTAGTCGTCCGGATCTTCGACATCCTCGGAGTCCAGAATGTACTCCTCGCGCGGGATTGTCAGCCGCATCGGCGGCAGGTCATCGCCTGGATCGCGCCAGTCGCTCTCATCCTGATAGTGCCGCTCGTCGACATAGCTCAGCACATATTCGCGTCCATCCGGCGCAATGCGCGAACGCTGGATGACGTCGCCATAGCGGTTGCGGATGGTGACGATCTGGACACCGTTGTCGCGCTCGACGATTTCCCGGGTGCGGTCGCCCGAGAGATCCTCATAATAGACGTTCCTGGCGCCGCGGGTCATGCGCGGGGCGTCATTGCTCTCGACGAATGTCTGGTTGTTGAACTGCAGGATGACGCGGTCGCCGAGCTCCCTGACGACGTCGACGCCTTTCGGACGCCGGCGGTCACGGACGTTCTCATCGGGCGCACGCTCTACGCGCGTGCCCTTTTCCTCGGTCACCGGCGCGATCTTCTCGGGCTTGATCTCCTGTTGTGCGGCCCTGTCGTCGGTGGGCGGCGGACCTTGGTCGATGGGAGCAGCCACCGGCTTGCGGCCCTGATCGCCACCTTGCTGGGCATTTTGCCCGCCATTCTGCTGCTCGCCATCCTGGGGGACGATCTTGTCGCCCTGCTTGCGGCCGCCCCTGCGCTCGGCGTCCTTCTGGCTGTCCAGGATGGGAGCGGCGTTTGGATCGGCCGGTGCTTCGCCTTGCACCGGGTTTTCGCCCTGTGCCGGTGCTGCCGTCTGACCATTGGCCGGTTGTTCGCCGGTGGCTGGCTGTTCGGCTGTGGCCGGCTGCTCGCCAACAGGTTTCCTGACACGCTTCTTCGTCGTGTCCTGGGGCTGCTCGCCCTGGGCCGCGGGCTGTTCGCCGGCAGGGACCGTCGCCTCTCCAGCGGGAGCCTCTTTCGGTGCCGGGGCGACTTCAGGTTGGGCCTGCTGGTCCTGCCTGTTCTTCTTGCGCGGCTTGGCCTGCTCGCCGGGCTGATTGTCGTTGGCCGGTTCCGCCTGGTTGGCCGGAGCCTGCTCGGTTTGCTGCTGCTGGTCGCGCTTCTTCCTGCGCGGCTGCTGTTCCTCGGCTGGCGCTGCCTGTTCGGCCGGCGCCTGCTCGGTTTGCTGCTGCTGGTCGCGCTTTTTCCTGCGCGGCTGCTGTTCCTCGGCTGGCGCGGCCTGTTCGGCCGGCGCCTGCTCGGTTTGCTGCTGCTGGTCGCGCTTCTTCCGGCGTGGCTGCTGT
>NZ_RZPQ01000773.1:0-2725 GCF_003999135.1 Mesorhizobium sp. M7A.F.Ca.CA.004.06.1.1
ATTCGTCCCAGCTGGCCGCCTCGCGATACGGCTCCTCCAGATGGATGAGGCGGTGCGTGGCCAGTTCGGCAGCGGATTGGGGCAGGCCGAACTTTGCCGCATAACTGGTGCCGGCGACGGGAAATATCTCCTCGTCGGCCAGCGGCAACGAGTGATAGTCCGGCCAGTCCAGCGGCGCGCCGCCGCGCACGCCGAGCGGAATGCCTTCCGCGATGATGTCGAGGTCGCGGTCGGCGGTCTGGATACGCAGGTCGATGCCCGGCAGTTCGTCGCGGAACTGCTGCAGGCGCGGCATCATCCAGAACGAGCCGAACGCGGTCGAGGCAGCCAGCGTGACATGACCGCCGGTTGCCTGCAGGCGCAGATCCTCCGCCGATTTGCGAATATGCGAAAGGCCGAGCGAGACATCGGCATGGAAGCGCTCGCCGGCCTCGGTCAGGAGAACCTGGCGGTGGCGGCGCTGGAACAGCTTGGCGCCAAGCCGTTCTTCCAGCCCGCGCACGGCATAGGAGACGGCGGCCTGCGTCATGCCGAGCTCGCGCCCGGCGGCGGTGAAGCTCGACAGCCGCCCGGCCGCCTCGAAGACGATCAGGCTGCCGGCCGAGGGCAGGAGGTGGCGCAGGCTTCGCATAAGCTGAGCTTATACAAGAGATCAGGATTTTCCAGCGTCACATCACCATTTTGTCGCGTTAGGCTCCTTCATGAGTGGAATGGAGTTGCCATGAACGCACCAGCCCCTGAAGTGACCGAACATGCCAACCGCCGCAGTGGCGGCCGCCTGGGACGCAAGGCCCTGCGCGGAGCTCCGGTAACGTCGTTTCCGACCCTGGTCCGCCAGATCCCCGTCTACCAGATGGTCCCCGATGAGGCGGTCGAGCTGATCCACGAGGAGTCGCTCTTGATCCTCGAAGAGGTGGGATGCGAATTCCGCGACGACGAGGCTATCGCACTGTGGAAGGCGGCGGGCGCGGATGTCTCGGAAACTCGTGTGCGGATCGACCGGGCCCTGCTGATGGAACTGGTATCGAAGGTCCCGCCGGAGTTCACGCTCAATGCGAGGAATCCGCAGCGTACGGTGCGGGTGGGCGGCAACAATACCATCTTCGTGCCGATGTATGGCGCGCCCTATGTGCGTGACCTCGACAACAACAGGCGCTACGGCACGCTCGCGGACCTCAACAATTTCCACAAGCTCGCCTACATGGCGCCGGCGCTGCATTCATCGAGTTCGGTCATTTGCGAGCCGATGGAAATCGCGGTACCGAAGCGTCACCTCCACATCATCCATTCCGCGCTTAAGCATTCCGACAAGCCGTTCATGGGCATCGTCACGTCCAAGGAGCGGGCGGAAGACACGATGGCGATGGCAGGCATCGTGTTCGGCGAGGATTACGTCCGCGACAATCCGGTCCTGGTGTCGATCACCAACTGCAATTCGCCGCTGGTGTGGGACGCCACCATGCTGGACGCGATGAAGGTCTATGCCCGAAGCAACCAGCCGCTGATCCTCGCACCCTTCGCACTGTGCGGCGCCTCGACTTCGGCGTCGGCCGTCGGGGCAGTCGCGCAGGTCAATGCGGAAGCGCTGGCGGGCGTCGCCTTCACGCAACTGCTGCGCCCAGGGTCGCCACAGATCTACGGACAGTTCATGGTCACCGTGGACATGAAGACCGGCGCTCCGATGGGCGGCACGCCGGAGGCGGCCCAGATGATGTACCTGATGGGCGCGCTGGCGCGGAAATACAAACTGCCGTGGCGCACCTCAGGCTTCCATGTCGGATCGAAGCTCAACGACGCCCAGGCGGGCTACGAGGCCAACATGCTGATGCATGCCGCCATCCTCGCCGGCGCCAACTACATCTGGCACTCCGCCGGGTGGCTGGAGGCCGGCCTGAGCTGCGGCTATTCGAAGTTCGCTACGGACTGCGAACAGCTGGTTGGCTGGTACAAATATGCAGGCGGCCTTCCGTTCGACGATTTCAAGGAAGCGATGGCAGCGGTCCGCGAAGTCGGGCCGCAGGGCCATTTCCTCGGCAGCAAACACACGCTCGAACATTTCGAGTCGGCCTTCTTCATACCCTCGATCATGGACTTCAATTCGTACGAACAGTGGAAGGCAGAAGGGGCGAAGGACCACGACACGCGCGGCCGCGAGAAGGCGCGCAACATGCTGGCGGATTACGAGGAGCCGAAGCTCGACGAAGGCATCGCCGATGGCCTGATGGATTTCATCGCGCGGCGCGAGGAGAGGCTGCCGGACAGCGTCAGTTGACGCGAAGAACCAAGATCAAAGGGAACCAGACGGGAGGAAAAAATGGCATTCTTCAGAAGCAGTGGCGATCGCGTGCCGAGCGCTATCGAGGCAATGGCGGTCGAAGCACGCGCGGGTCGTGTCGATCGGCGCGAGTTCCTGGCGCTGGCAAGCGCCTTCGGCGCATCGACGGCGCTTGCCTACGCCATGATCGGCCTTGCCGTGCCGGATCGGGCCTTGGCCGAAGAGCCGAAGAAAGGCGGAACGCTGCGCGTCTCGATGTCGGTGAAGGGGCAGAAGGATCCGCGCACCTACGACTGGGTTGAGCTGGCGAACATTTCGCGCTGCTGGCTGGAGCCGCTTGTCCGCTATACCAGGCAGTTCACCTTCGAGCCGGTCCTGCTCGAAAGCTGGGATATCAATGACGACGCCACCGAATACGTGCTGCATGTGCGCAAGGGCATCACATGGAAC
>NZ_RZPQ01000774.1:0-2716 GCF_003999135.1 Mesorhizobium sp. M7A.F.Ca.CA.004.06.1.1
GCTTTTTCGAAGGCCTGGGCGACGTCAGCCCACAGGTCTTCGACACTCTCCAATCCGACATTGAAGCGGATGGTTCGGGGGCTGACGCCGAAGCGCGCCATCGAATTCAGGCCCGGCGTCTGCTCCAGCGACGCCTTGGCCGGTACGACCAGGCTTTCATGCCCGCCCCAGCTGACGCCGATGCGGAAATATTTCAGCGCGTCGACGAAGACGGGGATGTCGATATCGTCCGTCACCTCGAAGGAGAACAGACCGGCATAGCCGGCCAGCGTCGCCTTGCCCGGGTGGTTCGAATAGATGGGGTGGTTGACCCGCTCGACACTGGCATGCGCCTTCAGCCGTTCGGCGATGGTCAGGCCGCTCTTCATGTGGTGCGGCAGGCGCAGCGGCAGCGTGCGCAGGCCGCGCAGCAACAGCCACGCCTCGAACGGTGACAGCTTGCCGCCGAGATAGGAATAGGTCTGCTCGTTGATGTGCTTGATATGAGCGGCCGAACCCGCCACGACGCCCGCGACGGTGTCGCTGTGGCCGCCAAGGTATTTCGAGGCCGAATGCAGCACCAGGTCGACACCATGCGTGATCGGCTTCTGGAAGACCGGCGTCGCCCAGGAATTGTCGATGGTGGTGACGATGCCCTGTTCCTTGGCCAACCGTGTCAGATGCGCGATGTCCTGCAACTCGAACATCATCGAGGTCGGGCTTTCCAGATACAGCAGCTTGGCGCCGGGAAGTGCCGCCGCCACCGCATCCGGGTCGGAGCCGTCGACATAATCAACCTTGATGTTGAGCCGCGGCAACAGCCGCTCGAACAAACGGTAGGCATCGCCATAGCAATTGCGCACCGCCACGATGCGCTCGCCTGCCCCAACGAACGCAAGCACCGTGGCGCTGATCGCCGCCATGCCGCTGGAAAAGCCGCGCGCGGCTTCTGCGCCCTCAAGCGCTGCCACGCGCGCCTCGAACTCCATCACCGTCGGATTGTCGCCGCGCGAATAGATCGGCTGCTTTCGTTTGCCAGCAAAGGTATCGGCCATCTCGGCATAGCTGGCGAAGGTGAACAGCGAGGTCTGGTAGATCGGCGGCACCACCGCACCGCCAGGGAACGGTTCGTCATGCGCCAAGAGTGTCGCCGCCTCGGCGAGATAGTCGTGATCGAAACCGGATGGATGCTCGTTCATGTCTGGCTCGAAAGTTTGAGTTTGGCCGCACCGCGCTTGAGATCGTCCTCGACGGTGGCGATCAGCTTGAGCGCTTCGGCGCGGGCGCCCTGCGGGTCACGGGCTGCGATGCATTCGTAGATGGTGCGGTGATAGGGAAAGCTGGCATGGCCGAAATCGCGAACGCCGAGCGGATGCTCCCAGAAGCGGTGGAACAATTCGTACATGGCGGCGATGATCTGCTCGAACAGCGGATTACCCGAGGCCCGGTAGATCGCCTGGTGGAACTCCCAATCCTCTTCCGACGACATGCCGTCGCGCGTGCGGAACGCCTGCTCCATGATGTCGAGCTTGCGTGCAATTTCGGCGATGTCGGCCTGGCTGGCGCGTTCGGCGCAAAGGGCTGCGGCCTCCGCCTCCAGCGCGCGGCGGATCTCCATCGTCTGCATCAGGCTGGTGAAATCATTGCCGCCCGCCAGCGTCAGCGGCATGTGCAGCATATCGTGTGAAACAGCCGCCTTGAGATAGGTGCCGCTGCCCTGCCGGCGCTCGACGAGGCCGAGCCCTTCCCAGCGTGTCAGTGCCTCGCGCACGGTGTTGCGGCTGACCTTCAGCCGCTCGGCCAGAATGCGTTCGGTTGGAAGCCGCTCGCCCGGCTGCAAGGCCTCGGCGCGAACAAAGCCCACCAACGCCTTCAGCACGGCGTCGTCGCGCGCCGTGGTCTGAATGGGGGGCAGGCTGTTCTGGTCCACATTTCCTCCAAGTGGTCCAATGGTCCAACCAATTTCTGCACAGAAGGAAGCTCCTGTCAACCAACTGTCAGGAGCACTGTCGGAGGGAGGGACGCGATACTCTCAAGGCGATCGCGCGGTCGCGCTTCGATCGTGGCTGCTAACCTGCGGTGGCAGGCGGCCCGAACCAGGTGGTCAGCGCGTCCACCAGGCCCTGTTGGGTTCCCGCCCCGGCCCAAGCCACATAACCATCGGGCCGGATCAAGACCGCGTCGGGCGAAACGACCGTCCCGAGAGCCGGGAGGTCCCAGATACCGGCGTAACCGGCGTCGATCTGCCGGACCCGATCAGCCCAGGACGCGATGTCCAGCCTGCCGGGCTCACCGAGGTTGAGCAGCACGGGCCGCGCGTCGTGCAGCAAGGTGAAGACCCGCAACCGTCCGCCGGCGGTGGTCAGATCGAGATCGGGCATTCGCCGCCCAAGCAGTGGATGCCCCTCGCCAAGGTCGTAATGAACACCCAGACCAGACACCTCCGCGGCGATTTTCTTGCGGGGTTCATCCATGCCGAGCAACTCGGCAACGGTGTCGGCCAAGGCCTTGCTGCGGTCATCCGTGCGGCGAAGCGCAACCTGCGCCATCGTGTTGCGCAACACGCGGGCGGCGACCGGATGGCGCTCGGCGTGATAGCTTTCGAGCAGGCTTTGCGGCGATGTCCCCTTGATGATTTGGGCCAGCTTCCATCCAAGGTTCACCGCATCCTGCACGCCGATGTTGAGGCCCTGTCCGCCCATCGGCGGAAGGATGTGCGCGGCATCACCCGCCAGCA
>NZ_RZPQ01000775.1:0-2715 GCF_003999135.1 Mesorhizobium sp. M7A.F.Ca.CA.004.06.1.1
ATCGAGCCCCGAATGATGTTGAGGAAATCGACCTTGCCGGAGCCCGCCAGCCGCCTGGCGATTTCGATCCCCTCCGCCTTCGACAGGCCTTTTTCGAAATCCTCGTCGGCGACCATGCGGATGCCGACGACGAATTTGTCGCCAACGGCTGACCGCACGGCATCGAGCACCATATTGGTGAAGCGCAGGCGATTGTCCAGCGAGCCGCCGAATTCGTCGTCGCGATGATTGGTGGCGGGCGACCAGAAGCCGTCCATCAGATGGCCGTAGGATTCGAACTCGATGCCGTCGAGGCCGGCGGCCTCGCAGCGCTGGGCGGCTGAAGCATAGTCGGCGACGATGCGCTCCATGTCCCAGTCCTCGATCGTCTTCGGGAATGCGCGATGCGCCGGCTCACGCACCGGCGAGGCCGAGAGCACCGGCAGCCAGTCGGCCTTGTTCCAGCCGGTACGGCGGCCGAGATGGGTGATCTGGATCATCACCTTGCAGTCGTGCTCGTGGCAGGCGTCAGCGAGCTCGGCCAGCCATGGCACGATCCTGTCGTCATAGACATGCAGATTGCCGAAAGCGGCCGGGCTGTCGCGCGAGACGATCGCCGAGCCGGCGGTCATGGTCAGCGCCATGCCGCCCTTGGCCTTCTCGGCATGGTAGAGCCGGTATCGCTGTTTCGGCATGCCGTCCTCGGAATAGGCCGGCTCATGGCTGGTCGACATGACCCGGTTCTTCAGCGTCAGGTGTTTGAGCTGGTAGGGCTGGAGAAGCGGATCGTTGCTGGTCATCGTCTTCCTGCGGTTTCAAATTGTGCTAATGAGCGGCAAAATTCGTTTTCAAGCATGTCGTCCCGCACGCACTCCGGGCACATGCGACAAGGATTGCTGCCATGATCGACACCAAAACCCTCACCCAGCTCGGCGCGCACGTCGAGACGCCACGAAGCCCCGAAGCAGCGGTCCTGGAGACCGTACCGTTTTCGCGCGGTGACGGACCGCCGGCGATCGTGCGCTTCACCTGCCCGGAATTCACCTCGCTGTGCCCAGTCACCGGCCAGCCGGACTTCGCCCATATCGTCATCGACTATGCACCCGATGCGGCTCTGGTGGAATCGAAGTCGCTCAAGCTGTTCATGACCTCGTTTCGCAACCATGGCGCCTTCCATGAAGACTGCACCGTCATGATCGGCCGCCGCATCGTGGCGGCAACCAAGCCGCTGTGGTTGCGCATAGGCGGCTATTGGTATCCACGCGGCGGCATTCCGATCGATGTGTTCTGGCAAACCGGCGCTCCGCCCGAAGGCGCCTGGCTGCCCGACACCGGGGTAGCGCCTTATCGCGGGCGGGGTTGAGCGAACGTCAACCATGGATGGCACCCGTCCGGCAGAGCTTTGTTGCAAGAAAGGAAAAGATAGCATCGCTGTAGCGCAGTTGGTCGTAGCGCAGCAGATCGACATGGCCTGCGCCTCCAAACCAGACGAGTTGTGAACCAACGGCAGCATTCTGCAGCGCCAGCACCTGTCCATGATCGATGAAAGGGTCGTTGCTGCCTGCAAGCAGCATCAGCGGCTTGCCGATAGCAGCAAGATGGTCGACCGGCTTGACATCATCGGCGCTCAACCCGAGACGAAGCGGCATCTGTGCCAAAAGGACATCGGCTTGGAAACCGCGCCAGAAGTGGAAAGGCATTCGCCACGCTGTGGTTTCGCGCAAGGTTGCGTAGAGCTGCTCCAGCACATAGGCATCGGCAGGCGCTTGCGGCGCAGCAAAGACAAGTGCGGCGGCGCCAAGCGACGAGCCGATGGCGCCAAGCTTCTGGCCTGGAAAGCGTTGCCGAGCAAAGGTAATAATACGGGCGGCGTCTGGGCCTTCCGAATACCCGAAGCCCTGAACGGCGCCACCGCTCTCTCCATGACCGGAGAGGTCGAACAAGACAACGGAATAGCCAGCGTCGAACAAGAGCTTCGCCCTTTGAACCAAGGCCAGCCTGTTGGCGCCGCGCCCATGTAGCAGCACAATCGCACCGCAACTGCCCTTTCGATCGGCTACCCAGCCGACAAGCTCGGGCGCATCGGCCTGGTCGAGTACGACGCGCTCGACGGAGAAGTCGCCAGGCGCTGCCAGAGCTTGCCGCGGCTGGCGAGCGACTAGTATCGTGCCGATGTGCCAGTCGAACACGCCCCCGGCAACGCCGAGTCCGACCAGCACGATGGCTAGCGAAAAGCAAAGCTTCATCGCCGGTTCATTCGCACTGATACTGGCTGAGTGCCCATTCGCCGGTCACCGACAATAGGTCCGATATCTTCCAGTCGCCGTCGACCCTCTTGAATTTCCATTCCAGCCGGTGCGGGTTGCCCGATATGACGAAGGCGACGATGACCTTGGCCTGGTCGCCGTTGATCGCCTCGAGCGTCTTCAGGCTCTTGTCGATCTCGGCCTTGTCGTAATCGGCATTGTCGAGCGCCATGTTGGGGTCGAGGCACTCGCCCTGCCCGGATTTGCGCAACGCGTCGCTCTTGTCGAGCACGGTTTTGGCCGGGTCGATGAAATGGCTTCGCTCGGCCGGATCGATCTCCAGTCCGACCTGATCGGAAAACGGCCGCACCACGGCGGTCGGCGAGCCCGGCTGGATCGGTGCGGCGGGCGCGGCTTCGGCTGGCGACCATCCCACCGGCGGCGTGGCCGGTTCCGCCGCTCCGACCGGCGCATTTGCGGGCGGTGACCC
>NZ_RZPQ01000776.1:0-2714 GCF_003999135.1 Mesorhizobium sp. M7A.F.Ca.CA.004.06.1.1
ACCGCCATCCTGGCTGGCGATGCCTTGCTGACGCTGGCCTTCGACGTCATCGCCGGCGAGGCGACCGCCCTGCCCGCGGAGCGGCGGGCGGCCCTGGTGCTGGCGCTGGCCCGCGCCGCCGGACCCGGCGGCATGGTCGGCGGCCAGAAGCTCGACCTCGAAGCCGAACAGACGCCGCCGGACGAGGCCGGCATCATCCGGCTGCAGGCGATGAAGACTGGCGCTCTGATCCGTTTCGCCTGCGAGGCAGGTGCCCTCATCGCCGGCGCCCCGGCCGATGACCGCGAGCGGCTGGCCGAATTCGGCTCGGCGATCGGTCTTGCCTTCCAGCTTGCCGACGACCTGCTCGATTTGACCGCCGATGCCAGCCAGATGGGCAAGGCAACCGGCAAGGACGCCGCCGCCGGCAAGGCGACGCTGGTGGCCTTGCATGGTGCGAATTGGGCTCGCAACCAGTTGCACGGCCTCG
The DNA here is from genome assembly GCF_003999135.1 of Mesorhizobium sp. M7A.F.Ca.CA.004.06.1.1. NCBI lineage: Bacteria > Pseudomonadati > Pseudomonadota > Alphaproteobacteria > Hyphomicrobiales > Phyllobacteriaceae > Mesorhizobium > Mesorhizobium sp. M7A.F.Ca.CA.004.06.1.1. The sequence goes on from NZ_RZPQ01000776.1 coordinate 470, forward strand.
TCGAGCAGGCGCATGCACTGCTTGATCCTTATGGCGACGACGCCCAGTTGCTGAAAGAAGCGGCAACGTTCGTGGCGACCCGCACCAGTTGAGGTTGGCGCCAGCCGAGATATCGAGCTGACTAAAGTTCGCTCATCCTCCGCCGGCCAATTCAGAAATAGAACTTGAGCGGAAGCCTGCCGAGGCAGAGGATCGACATCGCTTTGCCATCCGCACGGCACGCACGCGGTGCGGGTAGAGTTGGAGGGGTGCCATGTCGACCACCGACAAGCTGTTCAGCGGTTCCATTGCCGAGGTCTACGACCGGGCGATGGTGCCGCTGATCTTCGAGCCGTATGCACGGGATCTGGCAGAGCGGGTGTCGAAGCTCGGGCCGCAATCGGTGCTCGAAGTGGCGGCGGGCACCGGTGTGGTGACACGTGCGATGGCAGCAAAGTTGCCGGCGCAAGCCCGCATCGTGGTCACCGACCTCAACCAGCCCATGCTCGACCACGCGCGCACGCGGATGGCGGACGATCCTCGGATCACCTGGCGGCAGGCCGACGCCCAGGCGCTGCCCTTCGAGGACGCAGAGTTCGACGCCGTGGTTTGCCAGTTTGGCGCGATGTTCTTCCCCGATCGGGTGGGCGCCTACGGCCAAGCGCGGCGGGTGATGCGGCCGGGCGGGCACTTCCTGTTCAACGTCTGGAGTGCCATCGACGACAACGAGTTCGCCGAGGAAGTGACGCGGGCGCTCGGCCATTTTTTCCCGGCCGATCCGCCGCGCTTCATGGCGAGGACGCCGCACGGCTATCACGATGCGGACGTCATCCGCGCCGACCTTCATGCCGCCGGCTTCGGTAACATCACCATAGAGCCGCTGGATGCCGTCAGCGCCGCTTCGTCGCCATATGAGGCGGCCACGGCCTATTGCCAGGGCACACCCCTGCGGGCTGAGATCGAGGCGCGCGGCGGCTCGCTGGAGGAGGCGACGCGATACGTGGCGAATGCCCTTGGGAAACGGTTCGGGGAAGGCCCGGTGCGTGGCCGCATCCGCGCCCTCGTCGTGGAAGCGGTCTAGGCGCGCTGTCCATCCGGCGGTTCGCATGGCCTGCCTGCCCTCTCACGAACGAAATTTTAATGTAAATGAAGCGTAATCCCGGCCATTAAAATGGTGCGTATGTGTTGGGGTTGCGCATGCCTGAATATTCGTCCTTCATCCGGTCGGTCCGGATCCGCTATATTTCAGGGTTGCTGATCTTCGCGCTGGCTTCCGCCGGTATCGTGATTGCGCTTGACCGCGTCAATTCCTTTCGCCGCGACATCGATGCGCTGAGCAGCAATCTCGTCATCTTCACCCGCGACCTGCGCAACGCGACCAGCTTCGCCGAGACCACCGGCACCGCCTGGCGGGCGGAGACACGCGATGCCCTGACCACATCGGCGCGCGGCCATTCGGAGCGCCTGACCGGCGAGATCGAGACGCTGACCGCCCAGCTTGCGGCGATCAAGCCGCGGCTGTCGATCAAGACCGTCAACGAACTCCAGTCCGCTTCCGTCAACGGCGATCTGTTCTGGTCGCCGCGCGACATGGTGCGCAATTTCAACCTGATGTCGATGGCGCAAAAGGTCGACGAGTGGAGCTATCGCGAAATCCGCAACCAGAACGACCTGTTCGCCCAGCCGATGCTGGTCCGCGTCCGCACCGCCATGGATGATGAGCGCCACCTGGCCGATGCCTCAAGCGACAGGCTGCTGCTGTGGGCGAGCGGCATCCTGTTCGCGGCACTTGCCATCGTCGCCTTCTGGATCTTCCGCCCGATGGAAGTGGCAATCCGCCGCGCCTTTGCCGAATCCGCCGAATCCCTGTTCAAGGCCGAGGCCGCCGACCGCGCCAAATCGGAATTCCTGGCCAATATGAGCCACGAAATACGCACGCCGATGAACGGTGTGCTCGGCATGGCCGAACTGCTGGCCAAGACCGATCTGACCCCGCGCCAGAAGACCTTCACCGACGTCATCGTCAAATCCGGCAACGCGCTGCTCACCATCATCAACGACATCCTCGATTTCTCCAAGATCAATGCCGGGCAACTCACTCTCGACCCTGCTCCCTTCCGCCTTTCCGAGGCGGTCGAGGATGTGGCGACGCTGGTCTCGGCGCGCGTCGCCGAAAAGAACCTCGAACTGATCGTGCGTGTCGACCCGCGCCTGCCGGCCCATGTCGTCGGCGACGCCGGCCGCTTCCGGCAGATCATCACCAACC
>NZ_RZPQ01000777.1:0-2713 GCF_003999135.1 Mesorhizobium sp. M7A.F.Ca.CA.004.06.1.1
AATCAATTGATATTGTTAGGGTGTTTTCTGTGAGAAAATCTCACAATAAAGTTGATACCCATGACCAAGCGCCTGCCACCGCTTAATCCGCTGCGCGCCTTCGAGGCAACGGCCCGGCATGGCTCGCTGACCAAGGCGGCCATTGAGCTGAATGTCACCCATGGCGCCGTCAGCCATCAGATCAAGGCGCTCGAGCAGTCGCTCAGTGTCAAGCTGTTCGAGCGGGCCGGCCAGCGGGTCAAACTGACACCGCATGGCGCGGAGCTTCTGCCCGCGGTGTCGACAGCCTTCGACGGCATCGCCGCCGCCACCCAGCGCATGACAAGGCCGGCGAGCAGCGGCACACTTTCGGTCTCCTGCGTGCCGGCGCTTCTGTTGTTGTGGATGACACCGCGGCTCGGCAGTTTCATGGCGCAATATCCCGACATAAGGCTGACGCTTATCCCTTCCAACGATCCCAAGGATTTGCGGGCACCCACCATCGATGTCTGCGTGCATTATGGCGACGGCAGCTGGACCGATTGCTGGATGCGCAAATGGTCGGGCCTCGAACTGTTTCCCGTGGTCAGCCCGACACTGATCAACAACCGGCCGATCCGCAGCGTCAGGGATCTCGCCGACCATGTCTTCCTGCATGGCGATGACGGCCGCGAATGGCACACCTGGCTGGCGGCCGCCGATGCGCTGGACCTGGAGCGGGGTCGCCGCCATCACCTCGGCGATGCGCGCATGGCGACCGAGGCGGCGGTGCATGGCCATGGCGTGGCGCTGGGCGACTCCGTGACGGCAAGCGCGCTGCTGGCCAGGGGCATGCTGGTCGCGCCGTTCAGCCTGTCGGTGCCGGCGGTCGACGATTTCTATGTCGTCTGCCGCAACGAGATGCGGGCGACACCGATCGTGCAGGTGTTCATCGACTGGCTGTTCGCCGAGAAGGCCGGGGATGACGGGCGCGCCGACGCCCCTGTGGCCGGCCGCATCGTCAGCCGCCGCAAGCGTCCGGCGCTCAGGGTGATGGGCGGAAAATCCGCAAGTTGATGCCAAGCTCTGCGCCACCGCATGCAGGCAGCTCTTTTTGTCGGGCCAGCCTGAAAGCGGGCAGCGTTCTGGCCGATTCGATGCTATGAGGCCTGTCGCGATTGTGGATGGCAGGCAGCGAAGGCGGTGTTGAGACATGGCTAAGACCGATATTGCGCGGCGCGTCTACAACCACACCTGGAAGCTCGACCCGATCGTGCGCAGCCTGCTCGACACAGATTTCTACAAGCTTTTGATGCTGCAGATGATCTGGGGCATGTATCCCAAGGTCGACGCAACCTTCTCGCTGATCAACCGCACGACTTCGGTGCGCCTTGCCGACGAGATCGACGAGGCCGAATTGCGCGAACAGCTCGACCATGCCCGCACCTTGCGCTTCTCCAAGAAGGAGATGATCTGGCTCGGCGGTAACAATTTCTACGGCCGCAAGCAGATCTTCGAACCGGAATTCCTCGCCTGGCTGGAAGGCTTCCGGCTGCCCGAATACGAGCTGTCGAAGCGCGACGGGCAGTATGAGCTGACCTTCAGCGGGCCGTGGATGTACACCACACTGTGGGAAATCCCGGCGCTCGCCATCATCAATGAACTTCGATCGCGCGCGGCGATGCGGGCGTTCGGGCCTTTCGCGCTCGACGTGCTCTATGCCCGCGCCAAGTCCAAGATGTGGGCCAAGACCGAGCGGCTGAAGGCGCTGCCCGGCATCCGCATCTCGGACTTCGGCACGCGCCGGCGCCATTCCTTCCTATGGCAGCGCTGGTGCGTCGAGGCGCTGAAGGAAGGCATCGGCGAAGCGTTCACCGGCACCTCCAACGTGCTTCTGGCCATGGACAACGACCTCGAAGCGCTCGGCACCAACGCACATGAGCTGCCGATGGTGTTCGCCGCCCTCGCCGACTCGGAAAAAGAGCTGAGGCAGTCGCCCTACAAGGTGCTGCAGGACTGGCAGCGTTACTATGGCGGCAATCTCTTGATCGTGCTGCCCGACGCCTTCGGCACGGCATCGTTCCTGCGCGATGCGCCGGACTGGGTGGCCGACTGGACGGGCTTTCGCCCGGACAGCGCGCCGCCGATCGAAGGCGGCGAAAAGATCCTGTCCTGGTGGCGCGACAAGGGCAAGGATCCCAAGCAGAAGCTGTTGATCTTCTCCGACGGGCTCGAAGTCGAGACGATCGAGGAGACCTATCGCCACTTCAAGGGCAAGGTGCGCATGTCCTTCGGCTGGGGCACCAATCTGACCAATGATTTCGAAGGCTGCGCGCCGACGGAAACCAACAGCCTCGACGCCATATCGCTGGTCTGCAAGGTCACCGAGGCCAATGGCAGGCCAGCGGTCAAGCTTTCCGACAATCCGGCCAAGGCGACCGGCGATGTGAAAGAGATCGAGCGGTATCTCAGAATTTTCGGCGAGAAGGACCGCGTGGAGCAATTGGTCAAGGTGTGAGGGGTGGGGTTCCTGGATAGTACGAGTTCCCTGGCGCCCCCCTCTGTCCTGCCGGACATCTCCCCCTCAAGGGGGGAGATTGCTCCCTCATCTCTGCTTTCGCCAATCAACAACATTGCCAGGGAAGAGCCGGCGGCGAAACTGCCAATCTCCCCACCTGTGGGGGAGATGTCCGGCAGGACAGAGGGGGGCGCCGTAGGGTGCTTCCCTTCGCAAATTCCGCCCATTTGCTTCCTG
>NZ_RZPQ01000778.1:0-2710 GCF_003999135.1 Mesorhizobium sp. M7A.F.Ca.CA.004.06.1.1
GACGGTTCTGGTCACACGCCGGCCGATGAACGGCGGCGGCTGGGTAGTGACCTTCGACGACGTCACAGAACGTCGCCGCACCGAAGAGCGCATGACCCATCTTGCGCATCACGATACGCTGACGGGATTGCCCAACCGCTCGATGTTTCGCGAACGGCTCGACCTTGCGCTGGAAGCCACGGCGGTCACGCCGCTGGCAATCTTTTCGCTCGATCTCGATCGCTTCAAGGCGGTCAACGACACCTGGGGACATCCGGCCGGGGACTGGCTGTTGAAGAGCGTGGCCGAGAGGCTGCAGCGCTGCCTGCACAACGAAACCGACGTCGTCGCCCGTTTCGGCGGCGACGAATTCGTCATCATCCAGTTCAACTTCAAGGGCATTGCCAATGCAGAAAAACTCGCGAAGCGCATCGTCGAGACAATCGGAAAACCGTTCCGCGACAAGAGCCGCGAGATGCATGTCGGCATCAGCCTGGGCATCGCGGTTTTCCCCGACGACGGTGGAGATGCCGACGCGCTGCTGAGAAACGCCGATACGGCGCTTTACCGGGCGAAGAGTGAAGGGCGCAATCAGTATCGGTTCTTCGAACCCGGAATGGACGCTATGGTACAGGCACGGCGTGCGCTGGAGATCGACCTCGAGACCGCGCTGCCGCGCCAGGAATTCGACCTCGACTTCCAGCCCATCATGAACATCGCATCCGGGGAGATCGTCGGCGCCGAAGCCTTGATGCGCTGGCATTCGCCGACACGCGGCACGGTGGCGCCGGACAGCTTCATTCCGGTCGCCGAAGACACTGGATTGATCGTGCCGCTTGGCGAATGGGCGCTGAGGAAAGCCTGCACGGCGGCGGCCGACTGGCCCGCCGGCCTGCGCGTCGCGGTCAATGTCTCGGCCGTGCAACTTAAAAGCGGCAGCTTCGCCCGCAGCGTCATCTCGGCGCTGGCTTTCTCCGGCGTGCCAGCCGATCGGTTGGAGCTGGAAATCACCGAAACCGTGCTAATGGACGAAAGCGAGGCGGTGCTGAGGACGCTGCGGCAGTTGCGCGAACTCGGCATCCGCATCGCGCTGGACGATTTCGGCATCGGCTATTCCTCGCTCGGCTATCTCAGGCGTTTTCCCGTCGACAAGATCAAGATCGATCGTTCGTTCATCCACGACCTGGGCAATCGTGACGCCGCGGCGATCGTTCGCACCGTCATCGGGCTGGGCGCCGAGCTTGGCATCACTGTCACCGCCGAGGGGGTCGAGACCGAGGTGCAACTCGACATCCTGCGCGGCAATGGCTGCACAGAGGCGCAGGGCTATCTGATCGGCGTGCCGTCAACGGCGGCCGAGATCCAGCGTCTGCTGAAATCCCGAGCACTGCACAGCCAGACCGGCTGAGGCCGGCCATCGTCAACGCAGCGTGTCGATGTATTTGCCGTGGAAGCTGACATAGCCGGGCTCGACCACCTTGAGATGCCGCTCGATCAGCGCATGAAACCGCGGCAGTTGATGAAACGGCACGCCTGGATAGGCATGATGCTCGGCATGGAACGGCATGTTCCACGCCAGCCTGCGGACCAGCCAATTGGTCAGCGTGGTCCTGGTGTTCTCCAGCATGTTGGCGACGAACGGACAACGGCCGTGCTCGGCTAAGAGATAGAGGCGCAGAAACGGCTGCCCCAACAGAGCGGGCAAGATCCAGACATAGACAAGCACCGAGAGCCGGAAATAAAGGGCCAGCAGAAGGACCACGGCATAAAAGGCAATCATGGCGCGTGCCTCGCTGCGTACCTTGTCATAGCCCTTTGGCGGAACGTAGCTTTCGCGACAACCGCCCGCCGCGTTAGCATAGAGCGTCTTGAGGTGGCCCCACCATAACGGGATGCCGGATATGTGGACGAGGTATTGCCGCCATGTCTCCGGTTTCGGGAAGGCCAGTTCAGGGTCGTTCTCCGGGTCTTGCGTGTATCGATGGTGGGCAAAGTGGAAGTAGCGGAACCAGTCCGCCGGCAGTGCGATCGCCAGACTGCACACCCGCGCCACGACATCGTTCAGCCGCTGTGCCTCAAAAGCCGTGCGATGAACCGTCTCGTGCAGCAGCGTGAACAGGAAGACGATGAGGATACCTTGCGGAAGCATCAGCAGTGGCCAGAACGGCACCTTGGCGGCGATCAGCGATCCGACGACCACGATCGCGCCCCAATGAGCAGCAAGCTGAACGAGGCCCGCAACATCAGACTTGGCGGTCAGCCGGTTGCGCTCCTCCTGCGTCAACGATGAAATTACGTCACGATGATCCACGTGCTTCGATCCAGACTGGAGTTTGATGAACCCATTGTAGCCAATGAACAACCTTTCCAAAAACGACGATTTCTGCAATCTAGATAAGCAGAACTTATCTATTCGGTGAGTATGGCCGTACCTCCCTCTCTCAAAGGACTTCAAACTTTCGAGGCTGCGGCCCGTACAGGCAGCTTTGCCGCGGCAGCGGAAGAGCTTTCGGTGTCGGCCGCTGCCGTCAGCCAGCTCATCCGCACGGTCGAGGAGCAGATGGGCCGCAAGCTGTTCCACCGCGTCAACCGGCGCGTCGTCCTCACCGAGGCCGGCGTCGAGATGCTGCCCAGGCTGACCATGGCCTTCCAGGAGATCGGCAGCGTCGCGCGCCAGCTGGGCGGCGATGCGTTCCGCCCGCGCCTTGTGGTGTCGGTGCCGCCATCCATG
>NZ_RZPQ01000779.1:0-2701 GCF_003999135.1 Mesorhizobium sp. M7A.F.Ca.CA.004.06.1.1
CGGCAACACCTTTTCGGGCGCGATTTCCGGCAACGGCAATCTGGTCATGAACGGCGCGGCGGGAAACAGCTGGCTGCTCAGCGGCGCCAACACATATGTCGGGTCGACTACCGTCACCAGCGGAACCCTGCGGGCCGGCAGCGCCAACGCGTTCGGCGCGCCCAACGCGGTGGTCGTCAATGGCGGCACGCTGGACCTCAATGGCTTTGATACCACGGCCACGTCGCTCGCCGGCGCGGGCGGCAGCGTGACTCTCAACGGCGCCGATCTGACGATCAACGGCGCCGCCAGCACCAGCTATGCCGGCGTTATCGCCGACGGCGCCACCAGCGGCGGCGGCCTCATCAAGCGCGGCACCGGCACGCTCACGCTGAGCGGGGCAAACACCTATACCGGCGACACCACGGTCAATGGCGGCACCCTGGCGCTGAACTTCGCCGCGCCAGGAGCGCCGACCAGCAACATCATCTCAGGCTCGTCCGGCCTCAACCTGGCCGGCGGCGTGGTCACACTGACCGGCGCAGCGGGCGTGGCAAACAGCCAGACTTTCGACGGTCTGAACGTCAGCGCGGGCAACAACCAGATCGTCGCGACAGCCGGTGTGGGCGGCAGCATGACGCTCAACCTCGGCGCGATCACGCACACCGGCGGCCTGCTCGATTTCAAGCTGCCGACGAGCGGCAGCATCACCACGACCAATGGCGATGGCGCGCTCAGCTGGGCAACCGTCAACGGCACCGACTACGCGCAGGTCAGCGGCGGAGCCATCAACGCCTTCACCGCCTATGCAAACAAGGACAATGCCAGCACCTGGCTGACCGGCGACGTGGTCAGTGACGCGGGCGGGGCGGCCAACACCCCGTTCGCCAACACCGTTGCGGGCAACGTCCAGCTCGGCGGCATCAAATACACCGCCGCGGCCAACTCCATAGTCACCGTCGGCGCCAGCAACACGCTCGGCGTGGACGGCACGATCATTGTCGCCTCCAGCGTCAACAATGCCAGTCAGACCATCACCGGCGGCTCGATCACCGGCGCGACCGGCGGCGGTACGCTGGGCGTGCTCGAAAACAGCACGGGCACCGGTACCTTCACGATCGCGTCGACGATCGTCGACAATGGCGGCGCAACCAGCTTCGCCAAGGGCGGCGCCGGCAAGGTCGCGCTGACCGGCGCGAACAGCTACACCGGGGGCACGACGCTGAGCGGCGGCACGTTGGCCATCGACAGCGTCGCCAATGGCGGCTCTGCGAGCAGCATTGGCGCTTCGGGCGCGGCTTCGGCGAACCTGGTGCTCGAAAGCGGTACGCTGGAATATACCGGCGTCGGTGCGGGCACGACCGACCGCGGCTTTACCCTGGTCAATGGTGGTGCACCGCGGACGATCCAGGTCGACAGCGGCAATCTGAGCTTCGGCGGCGTGGTCGTCGGTTCGGACGATGCCGGATTCAACAAGACCGGCGCCGGCCTGCTGACACTTGGCAATGCCGCCAACACCTATACCGGCATCACGACGATCTCCGCCGGTACGCTGTCGGTCAACACGCTGGCCGATGGCGGTGTGGCGAGCGGTATCGGCGCATCGTCCTCGGATGCCGAGAACCTCGTGATCCAGACCGGCGGAACGCTGCAATATACCGGGGCGACCGCCAGCACCGATCGCGGCTTCACGCTCAACGGAGGCGCGGGTGGCTCGCTCGATGTCACCAATGCGGCAACGACGCTCACCGTCAGCGGCACGGTGGTTGGCGCCGTGCCGTTTCACAAAGCCGGCGCCGGCACTCTGGTTTTTTCGGGCACCAACAGCAACAACGGTCCGACATTCATTGACGGCGGCACGTTGCGCGCCGGATCGACCCAGGCCTTTGGTGGTCCCAATGCCATGAATTTGGCGGATGTCGCCGGCGTCACGCTCGACCTGAACGGTTTCAACAACAAGGTCGGCGGGTTGTCGGGAGGCGGCGCGAATGGCGGTACCGTTCGCCTCGGCGGAGCGACCCTGACGGTCGGCGGCACGACCGTCAGCTTCAGCGGCGCCATCACCGGGGCCGGCGGCCTCACCAAGGACAATAGCAGCACCCAGACGTTTGTCGGCTGCAACAACACCTATACCGGCGCGACGAACATCATCGGCGGTACGCTCAGCGTGGATTGCCTTGCCAATGGCGGCCAGGCAAGCGGCATCGGCGCTTCGACCAGCGCCTCCGCCAACCTTGGCCTGAATGGCGGCGTCCTTGCCTATACCGGCGGCAGCATCAGCATCGACCGCGGCATCACACTTGCCACTACCGGTGGGGCCATCAACGTGGTGAATGCCGCCACCGTGCTCGGCGTGAGCGGCCCGATCGTCGGTGCCGGCGCCTTCCGGAAGGACGGCGCAGGCACGCTCGTCCTGTCCGGTAACAACACCTATACCGGCATCACGACAGTCACAGGTGGCATCCTGCGCGCCGGCTCCAGCAGCGCCATCGGAGCGGGTGGATTCGGCCTGAACAACACCGCCGGTGTCGCACTCGATCTCAACAATTTCAGCACCTCCATCTCCTATCTGAATGGCGGTGGCGCCATAGGCGGCAATGTCACGCTTGGCACGGCGACGCTGACGATCGCCTCGAACGTCAGCGCGGCCGGTTTTGCCGGCGCGATCAGCGGCAGCGGCGGGATCATCAAGGGCGGAACCGTCACCCAGGCGCTCAGCGGC
>NZ_RZPQ01000077.1:0-13354 GCF_003999135.1 Mesorhizobium sp. M7A.F.Ca.CA.004.06.1.1
GAACAGCACTGTGCACAAAGCTGGCTCGCAATTGTCCTCGATCAGCCCGACCGACTTCTGCAGCCGTTCGGGGAAAGGTTTTTGCACCGGTTTCAGTTCGTCGTCGAGTTCGTAATAGGCGAACTGTTCGCCGGTGGTCGACACCATCAGCAGCGACAGCCCCGGCCGCGCGCCTTTCTTGGCGTTCCACTCTCCGAGGATCGACAGCGGGTCTGAAATGCTGGTGCCGCCCCAGCCCAGCCCGGGTTCGGACACCTTGAAATAGCGGCCCGGCGTCGAACGGCGGCCGATTATTTTTATCCCTGTATCCTGCCAGCCCAGCACCTTGCCGGCCTGATGCTCGGAAACGACGCCGGTGATGTGGTCGTCGACCACCACCACCTCGTCGACAAGGCCGCGCCATTGCGTGGCGAACATGCCGATGGTGGCCGAGCCGCAGCCGACGCGCATTCGGTGTTCCTGCTTGCCGTCGATGACAGGTGCTTTGCCGGCTTCGACTATGATGGTGGCGCCGCCGTCGATGGCCAGTTCCACCGGCTTGCGGTTGCACAGATTGAGCAGCGCGTCACAGGTGGCGCGTCCCTCGGCCTTGGAGCCGCCGGTCAGATGGTGCACACCGCCCAGCGACAGCATCTGCGAGCCATACTCGCCCGTCGTGACATGGCCGATCGCTTCGCCGGCTGCGCGGACTATTGCCGTCTCGGGACCGAGGTGACGGTCGGTATCGATCTTCACCTTGACGCCGCAATAGGAGAAGATGCCCTCGGTGACGACGGTGACGAGATCGACGCCTTCGACCTCCTGGCTGACGATGAAGGGGGCCGGCTTGTAGTCGGGATAGGTGGTGCCGGCGCCGATTGCGGTGACGAAGCGGCGGCCGGTGTTGACCAGTTCGCCGTCCCAGGCCTCGCCCACGGCGACGAACGGCACGATCGCCGCGCCGGTCTCGGCCGCATGATCGAGGATGGTCAGCGGGTCCGTCCGCACGATCCTGCCGCCGACATTGCCGTAGCGGTCGCATGCTCCGGTGCGCCCGTCAGCGATGTAGCACATCACCGGACAGGCATCGCAGCGGATCTTCTCCGCCACCAGCTTCTCGCCGGGATCATGGGTCTCGAAGCGTTCGGCAAGCTCGCTCATCGGCGTGCCTCCTTTTCGCGGATGCCATCTTTTTCGCGGATGCCAGCGCGGATACGCGTCGGCGTCGCCGGAATCTTGGTGACCAGCACGCCGGTGGCGTGGCGGATGGCATTGAGGATCGCCGGTGCCGTCGGGATCAGCACATGCTCGCCCAAACCCTTGGCGCCAAAGGGTCCTTCCGGATCCGGAACTTCAATCAGAATGGTCTCGATCGGCGGCACGTCGCCAATGGTCGGGATGAGATAATCGTGCAAATTCTCGGTGCGGCCGGGGATATACTCTTCCATCAGCGCCATGCCGATGCCTTGCGCAATGCCGCCTTCGATCTGGCCCTCGGCCAGCAGCGGGTTGATCGCCTTGCCGACATCATGCGCGGCGGTGATTTTCAGCAGCTTCACCGTGCCGAGCTTAAGGTCGACCTCCAATTCGGCGATCTGCGCGCCATAGCCGTAAACGGCGTAGGGTTTGCCCTGGCCCCTGGCGTCGAGGGGCAGCGTCGGCGGGTCGTAGGTCTCCTCGGCGCGAAAGACGAAGCCTTCGGTGTCTACATCCAATGTCGCGAGATCGACGCGGCGCGTGGCTTCACCTTCGCGGATGACGATCACGGGGCCGTCGAGCTGCAGGGCTGCGTTTTCGGAAACATTGGCGAAGCGCAGGATCGTTTCGCGCAAGGCGCGGCCGGCCTTTTCGGCCGCCTTGCCGGTTACAAAAGTCTGGCGCGAGGCCGAGGTCTTGCCGGCGTCGGGGGTGATGGCCGTATCGGCGCTCTTCAACTGGAATTTCTCAAGCGGCAGGCCGAGCGCGTCGGCGCATATCTGGGCGATGACCGTGTTGGATCCCTGGCCGATATCGACGGCGCCCTGGTGCAGGATGACCGTGCCGTCAGCCGCGATGCCGACCCGGATTGTCGACGGGTTGGGCAGCGAGGTGTTGCCGCAGCCATACCAGCAGGACGCGACGCCAACGCCGCGCTTTCTATCCCTGCTGGCACGGTTGAACGCATCCGCATCAGCCGTCGCGCGCACCCAATGCGGCTGCAGCGATTCGAGGCATTCGGCAATGCCGACGCCGGACTCCAGAAGCTGCCCGGTAACCGTTTCGGATCCGTTACGAAGGCAGTTCTTCAAGCGAAAATCGAGCCGGTCCATGCCGAGCTTGCCGGCTAGCTCGTCATACAGCGTCTCCTGCATGATCGTCGCTTGCGGCACGCCGAAGCCGCGGAATGCGCCGGAGATCGGCCCATGCGTGTGGATGGCGCGGCCTTCGGCGCGGTAATTCGGCGTCGCATAGGGTCCGGAGGCGTGCACCGGCACGCGGTTGGCCACGGTAGGGCCCCAGCTTGCATAGGCGCCGGTGTTGAAGTCACCTTCGAAGATCATGCCGGTGACAATGCCGTCGGCATCGGCGCCGATGGTCGCTCTCATCTCGGCCGGATGGCGCTTGGTGGTCGAAATCATCGATTCGGTGCGGGTGTAGGCAAGTGCCGCCGGCCGCCCCGTCTTCATCGCCACCAGGCCGATCAGCGGCTGCAGCGAAACGTCGAGCTTGGACCCGAAACCGCCGCCGGTCGCGGTCGGCACGATGCGCACCTTGTCGACGGCTAGGCCGAGCACCTTCGCCGTCTCGTCGCGGTCCATATAGGGCGCCTGGGTGCAGGCGACGACGACCAGCGTGTCGCCGTCCAGATAGGCATAGCCGGCTTCCGGTTCGATATAGGCGTGCTCGACATAGGAGGTGTCGATGGCGCCAGAGACGGTGAAAGCCGCGCCGGCAAGCGCTGCTTCCGGATCGCCGCGTTCGACGAAGCCGGAGGTCAGCAAGTTTGCCGCCCTGTTTTCATGAATGAGCTTGGCACCGCCGGCGCGCGCTTCGCAGGATTGGAGAACATGCGGCAATTCGGTCCAGCGGATCGGAAAATCCGAGAGGTCGAGATCGAGCATCGCCTCACGCTCGCCGGCAACCAGCGCCACCGCCTCACCGCGGAGGCGGGCAAACCCCTCAGCCAGCGCCGGCTGGTCGGCGAACGGGCCGATGACGCCGAAACAGTTTTTTCCCGGAATGTCGGCTGCTGTGAAGACACCGGCTATGCCGGGATGCGCCTTCGTCCAGCCGTCGAGGTCGCCGAAGGCGAAGCTGGCGTGATAATGCGGCGAGCGGACCACCAGCACGGCCAGCGCATCGGCGGGGAAGGAATCGCCGCCGAATTTCTCAGCCCCGGTGACCTTCGGCACGCCATCGAGCCGGACGGGCGAGGAGCCGATCGCATGGCCTGATCGAGGCAAGCGGAAATCGAGGCTTGCGCCCTGCAGGGACGCATCCATCACCGCCGCGATGATCTTCCGGTAGCCGGTGCAGCGGCAGAGAATACCGCCCAGCGCATCCTGCACCTCGGCCTCGGTCGGGCTTGGCTGTTTGTCCAGCAACGCCGTTGCCGCGACCAGCAGCGCCGGCGTGCAGATGCCGCACTGCGCCGCGCCATGGGCAAGGAACGAGGCCTGCAGCGCCGACAGCCGGCCATTGGCGAGGCCTTCGACGGATGTTACCGCCGTCCCGGCGGCGGAAGCCGCCGACATCAGGCAGGCGCAGACCGGATCGCCGTCGACCAGCACCGTACAGGCGCCGCAGTCGCCGGCGTCGCAGCCGATCTTGGTGCCGGTCAACAGCAATTCATCGCGCAACACCAGGGACAGGCGGCGCAGGGGCGGCACATTGACCGAGACGGCGGTGCCATTGACCTCGAAGGCGATATCGGCGCGCGCAGCGCCGAAGCCTGGCTGGGCACTGCCCGGATCGGGCAGGGCTTCACGCGCGTCAGGCCAATTTTGGCTCATGCCGCCACCTCTTCGCCAGTCGTACGCCCCATAGCCGCGAGCACCGTGCGGGCAACAATCTCGCGCACCGCATCGAGCCGGTATTCGGCGCTGCCGCGCACATCGGCGATCGGCGACAGTTCTGCCATCGGCGCGGCCAGGACCGCGTCGGCGAGTCCGCCGTCCACCGGCAGACCGTGCAGCGCGGCTTCGACGCCGGCCAGCCGCTTGGCCACCACCGAACAGGAGCCGGCGGCGACCGCCGCTTGCCGGACAAGGCCATCCTGGACGACCAGACGCGCCGCCACCATGGCGATGGAAATGACGAGATAACGGCGCGCGCCGAGCTTGACGAAAGCCGACGTGCCGCTGGGCTTCGGCACGCGGATGGCCGTGACCATCTCACCGGGCAGCAGAGCGGTTCGGCGGTTGCCGAGAATGAAGTCCTGCAACGGCAGATGCCGCGTCGCGGCCACCGAGCGCAGCTCGACCTCGGCATCGAGGATGAGCAGGGCCGGCACGCCGTCTGCGGCAGGCGATGCGTTGCAGAGATTGCCGGCGACCGAGGCGACGTTCTGGATCTGCACCGAGCCAACCTCACGCGCCGCCTGTTTCAGCGCATCGAAGGCCGGCGGCAAGGGATGGCGGACGATGTCGGTCCAGGTCGTGCGCGCGCCGATGACGAAATGGTCGTGCGTCTCGGCAATGCCGCGCAGCGCCGCCAGGCCGTTAATGTCGAGAACATTGTCGCGGAACGGTTTGCTGCCCTGTGCCGGATAGAAATCGGTGCCGCCGGCAAGGATGCGCCAGGCGCCCTCGCCAAGCAAAGCGAGCGCTTCGTCGACCGAGGTGGGTTTCGCGTAACGGATCACGCTTTGCCTTCCAGAAGGAACTTTCCGAATCCGGTATTTCCGGCGTTCGAGCCGAGAAACTCATTCGTATGCAAATGATATCAAGCCCGCTGGATTTGTCAAAGCCCGAGTTTGCGGCGGCCCGGCCGGCACGCATTTGTTATGTCGCGAGAGGTTGACGCCGCCGGCCATCTGGTCAAGTTTCTGCGTCCGGTCGCGTCAGCGGCATTTTCCACTGGAGCCTGCATACGGAAGAGGAAAGCCCATGGCCGACGAGGCGCTTGTTGTCATCGACCTGCAGAACGACTTTTGTCCCGGCGGCGCGCTGGCGGTTGCCGGCGGCGATGAGATCGTGCCACTGGTCAACGACCTGATCCGGCGAACCGACCATGTCGTGCTGACGCAGGACTGGCATCCCGCCGGTCATTCCAGCTTTGCCTCCAGCCATCCGGGCGCGCAGCCTTTCACGATGATCGAAATGCCCTATGGTCAGCAGACGCTGTGGCCGGACCACTGCATCCAGGGCAGCCTGGGCTCGGATTTCCATTCCGGCCTGGCCTGGACCAAGGCCGAGCTCGTCATTCGCAAGGGATTTCGGTCTGATATCGACAGCTATTCGGCCTTCTTCGAGAACGACCGCACGACGCAGACCGGCCTTGCCGGCTACCTCCGGGAGCGCGGCATCGACACGCTGACCCTGGTCGGGCTGGCGACCGATTTCTGCGTCGGCTTTTCGGCGCTGGACGCCGTCAGCCAGGGCTTCAAAACCACAGTGCGGCTCGATGCCTGCCGCGGCATCGATCTCAACGGTTCGCTCGATGCCATGCTGCAGCGCCTGCGCGACGCCGGCGTGACGCTCGAAGACCCTTTGTCGGATTGAACGGCCGTTGGGCAAGCACCCCCTCACCCGGATTGCCAGCCGAATTGCGAAGGGCAATTCGGGGCAATCCGACCTCTCCCCGAGGGGAGAGGAGAAGGCGAGCGTCGGCGCCGAGTCTCTTCTCCCCTCGGGGAGAAGGTGGCCGCGTAGCGGCCGGATGAGGGGGCCTTTTTCATATCCGATCTCCCTGTTGGCTGCATGCGCTGCGATAATTGCCGCCGTGCTGTTCCCGGCACAGGCTTTCGCGGCGGAGGAACACGGCCTGCCCGGCGCTTCGATGCCGCTGTGGTGGGCGCTGCCCTTTGCCGGGCTGCTGTTGTCGATCGCCACCGGTCCGCTGCTGTTTCCTCATGTTTGGGAACATCACTACGGCAAGATATCGGCCCTTTGGGCCGCACTGGTGATCGTGCCGCTGGCGGCTGCCTTCGGTGTTCCCACAGCGACCGAAGCGGTGCTGCATGCGTTGCTCACGGAATACATGTCGTTCATCATCCTGCTGTTTGCGCTGTTCACCATTTCGGGCGGCATTCTCCTTGCCGGCAACATTCACGGCACGCCGCTGGTGAATGCAGGCCTGCTGCTGGTCGGCGCGCTGCTGGCCTCGGTGATAGGCACGACCGGTGCCTCGATGATCCTGATCCGGCCGATCATCCGCGCCAACGATAACAGGCCGTTCAACGCCCATGTCGTCATCTTCTTCATCTTCCTGGTGTCCAACATCGGCGGCTCGCTGACGCCGCTTGGCGATCCGCCGCTGTTCGTCGGCTTCCTCAGAGGTGTCGACTTCTTCTGGACGACCGCCAATCTCTGGCGCGAGACCCTGTTCGTCGGCGGTGCCGTGCTGGCCGTCTTCCTGGGCATCGACATCATCCTGCATCGGCGCGAGGCTGGCGCGCCGAAGATCAAGGATCCGACGCCGGATACCAAGGTGCGTCTGCGCGGCCTGGCCAACCTTCCGCTGCTGGCGGGCGTGATCGGCGCCATCCTGGTGTCGGCGGCCTGGAAGCCCGGCGTCAGCTTCTCGGTGTTCGGCGTCAGTCTCGAACTGCAGAATCTGGTGCGCGACGCCATCATCCTGGCGCTCGCCCTGCTGTCGCTTCCGCTCTCCTACAAGAGCCACCGGGAGGCGAACGGCTTCAATTGGGGCCCGATAGCAGAGGTGGCAAAATTGTTTGCCGGCATCTTCATCTGCATCGTGCCGGTCATCGCCATCCTAAGGGCAAGCCATGACGGCGCGCTGGCACCGCTGGTGTCGCTTGTCAGTTCACCCTCGGGTACGCCCAACGATCTCGCCTATTTCTGGCTGACAGGGGCATTGTCGTCCTTCCTCGACAATGCGCCGACCTATCTGGTGTTCTTCGAGCTTGCCGGCGGCGACCCCCGGCACCTGATGACGGAGTTCGCTTCGACGCTTGCCGCGATCTCGGCCGGCGCGGTGTTCATGGGCGCCAACACCTATATCGGCAATGCGCCGAACTTCATGGTCTACGCCATCGCCCGCCATCGCGGCGTGAAGATGCCGGGCTTCTTCGGCTACATGCTGTGGTCTGGGCTGGTGCTGATCCCGACATTTTTGGTCGCGGGCTTTCTGTTCTTCGGCTGATCACCCGACGCCGACATAGCGGCGGACCGCCGACGGGTCGGCGCGCAACTCCTCGACGTCGACCGTCTCGCGGTTGCGGCCGTTTTCGATGAAGGCAACGTGGTCGGCGACCGAAAGCACCGCATCGACACGCTGCTCGACCAGGATGGTCGAGACGCCCATGTCGCGCAGCTTCGACACCGTCTCGCGGATCTTGGCGATCATCGACGGCATCAGCCCTTCGGTTGGCTCGTCGAGCAGCAGCACTTGCGGTTCGAGACAGAGCGCGCGCGCCATGGCCAGCATCTGCTGTTCGCCGCCGGACAATGTGCCGGAACGCTGCCGCAGCCGCTGGCGCAGCAGCGGGAACAGGTCGAGGACATTTTCCCGCACGGCCTTGCCCTTGCCGCGCGCCATCAGGCCGATCTCGATGTTTTCCGCCACCGTCATTTCGGCGAACAGCCGTCTTCCCTGCGGCACATAGGCGACGCCGGCCTTGGGCACTTCATGCGCCGGCAGACCAGTCAACTCTTGGCCATCGAGCCTGATCGAGCCGGCGCTTGAGGGAACCAGTCCCATGATGGCTTTCAGCGTCGTCGTCTTGCCGGCGCCATTGCGGCCGAACAGGCACAGCACCTCGCCCTTGTTCAGCACCAGGTCGAGGCCATAGAGCACCTGGACCTCGCCATAGTAGCAGTCCAGTCCAGAGATGGTCAGCGCCTCGGACTTTGCCTCGGTCATGGGGCGGTCCCCAGATAGGCTTCCTGCACCGCCGCGTTCTCGCGGATCGCTTCGGGGGTGCCTTCGGCCAGGATCTTGCCGGCATTGAAGACGGTGATGCGGTCGGCGAGTTGCATGACGACAGGCATGTTGTGCTCGATCAGAAGCACGGTGGCGTTCTTGGCGATCTCGCGCACCAGGGTGATGAAATTGTCGATCTCGCTGTCGGCCAGCCCTTGCGTCGGCTCGTCGAGGATCAGCAGGCGCGGCTTCAGTGCGAGGCCCATCGCCACTTCCAACAGGCGCTGATGGCCGTAGGACAATTGGCCCGCCGGCATGTGGGCACGATCGGCCAGGCCGGTGCGTTCCAGTGCGGTCATGACAGCGGCCTGTATCGCGCTCTTGGAATGACTGCCATGCCGCTGCGTCAGTTGCGCGGGCAGCGCGACGTTGGCGTAAACGGACAGGTTGGCATAGACGCTGGTGAGCTGGAAGGTGTAGGCGATGCCCCTGCGCACCCTGACATAGGCAGGCAGATTGGTGATGTCGGCGCCGTCGAAGACGATCATGCCGGCAGACAGCTGGATGCGGCCGCTGACCAGGCTGACGAAGGTGGTCTTCCCCGCCCCGTTGGGGCCGATCACGGCACGGATCTCGCCCGGCATCAGCGCGAAATCGACATTGTCGACGGCGCGCAGACCACCGAAATTGCGCGACAGGCCCTTGGTGGTCAAAAGCGGCATCATGGCAGCCACCCGAGCCAGCGCTGGCGGATGCTGCCCAGAATGCCTTTCGGGAAAAACAGCACCAGCAGGATCAGCGCGATGCCGACGATCAGCAGATAGGCGGAGGTGTAGCCGCTGGTGATATCAATGACATAGTACATGAACAGCGTGCCGATCAGCGGTCCGAGCGTCGTCGCGGCACCCCCCAGCAGCACCCACAGCAGCGGCAGGATCGAATACTGCACCGACGCGAAGCTCGATCCGACACATAGCCGAACAGCAGCGCATAGGCGGCCCCCGAGGCCGCGCAGATGATGCCGGAGATGACGACGGCGGCGAGCTTGTTCGAAAACGTATCGTAGCCGAGCATCTTCGTGCGCTCCTCATTCTCGCGGATGGCGACCAGCACGCGGCCATAGCGGGAGCGGACGATGGCCAATGTGACGAGCAGCACGATGGAAAACAGCGCCAGCGCTGTCATGTAGCGCACCGTCGGATTGGTGAGTTCGAGCGATGTAGCGCCAAAGCTGAGCACCCGCGCCGGCTGCGGCACGACCATGCCTTGGTCGCCGCCGGTCCAAGTCGCGAAGTAGAGGATGAGGAGGTAGAACACTTGAGCGAACATCATGGTGACGATCATGAAGGCGACGCCCGTGGTGCGCAACGCCAGCAGGCCGATCACGAGTGAAACAACAACACCACAGCCGAGGCCCGAGGCGAATGCCGCTGGTACGCTCCAGCCGAGCTGGATGACGGCAAGGCCGGCGCCATAGAGCCCGGCGGCGAAGAACATCGCATGGCCGAGGCTGAGCAGGCCGACATAGCCGAACAGCATGTTGTAGCCCATGGCAAAGACCGCCAGCACCATGATGCGGGCAAGCAGGCCGTGATAGTAGTCCGGCAGCAGGAAGCTCAGCACGAAGAGCAGGGCGATGACGCCGAGATGCAGGGCATAGGCTTTTGCCGGCGAAGCTTCGCTCATCGCGATGCCGTCCCGAACAGGCCTTGCGGGCGGAACACCAGCACCATGGCGACGAGCAGCGTGGCAATGATCTTGGCCAGCGTCGGCGAGAAGAACATCGAGATGATGCCGTCGGAGAGGCCGATCAGCACGGCGGCGACGACCGTGCCGCGCAGCGAGCCGAGGCCGCCGATGATGACGACGATGAAGGAGAGCAGCAGCGGATCCTGTCCCATCAGATAATGCGCCTGGCTGATCGGCACGATCAGCACCGCGGCAATGGCCGCCAGCATGGCACCGAGCGCGAAGACGCCGCCATAGACACGGCCGACAGGGATGCCGAAGGCCTGTGCGGTTTCGCTGTCATACTGCGTGGCGCGCATGACGAGGCCGATCCTGGTGCGCGTCAGCACCAGCCATGTCGCGGTGAGCAGCAGCGCGGAAGCGGCGATAACAGACAGTTTGTAGCCGGAATAGCCGAACCACGGCAAAAGGATGCGGTAGCTGAACGGCGGCTCGACCGGCCGAGCCTCCGGGCCATAGAAAGTCAGCGCCAGCTGCTGGATGATGTAGAGCATGCCGATGGTGGCGACGATGGTGGCTTCCGGATTGTAATTGAGCCGGCGCAGCACCAGCCGTTCGGCGACCAGCGCAATGGCGCCGACGATCAGCGGGGCAATCACCAGCGCCGCCAGGAAGCCGAGCGCAGGGTGACCGCCGATGGCCGTGGTGATCGCCCAGGCGAGCACCGCGCCCAGCATGAAGAACTCGCCATGCGCGACATTGACCACCCGCATGACGCCGAACACCAGCGACAGGCCGAGCGCCGTCAGGGCTAGCACTGACGAGGTGACGAGGCCTTCGAGAGCGGCGAGGAGGAGGTGGGGACCAAAGTGCATCGGTTACACGCTGGCAGGCGCTTGCTGGAATGCCAAACTCACAGCGCCTGCGTCGTATAATCTCCCTCGGCCTCGTAAAGCCCGTCCTCGATCTTGGTCTTGTGCACGACCTTGAGCTTGCCGCCCTCGACCTTGGAGATGTTCTGGATACCAAAGCACTGGTGGATCTTGCCGTTGAAGGTTTTTGGCCCCTGCGGATGCTGCGGGCCTTCGGCGAACTCGGTCAGTGCCTCGGTCGCCTCGACCAGCTTGGCGCGGTCTTCCGGACCCTTGTAGCCGGCGTCTTCCATTGCCTTCTTGACGACATAGAGCGTCTCCCAGCAGCCGAACATGTGGGCTGCGGTGGAGACATCCTTGGGATCGCCGACGGCAGCGCCATTGTCATCGATGCCGACAGCGGTGCGGTAGGCCTTCTGCGCTTCGGAATCGTTGGCCTGCGCATAACGCGGCGAGCCTTCCCAGAAATGGCTGCCGTCGAGGAATTCGAGGCCGGGGCTGTTGATGTCGGTGGCCTCGAGCGAATCGATGAAGCCGAACAGTTGCGGTCGGTTGGAGCCGTAGAATTCGCCGAGCTCCTTGACGAAAGTGAGCACGGCCGGGCCGACCATGACGTGGTAGATCACCTCGGTCTCGGCCGGGATCTGCGGGAAGTATTTGGTGAAGGACGATTCCGTCGGCGGGATGGCGATCTGCGCGATGACCTCGCCGCCTTGCGCCTTCAGTGCCGGCGGCAGGTAGTCGCGATGGTCGTAGCCGAAAGCGAAATCGGGGAAGATCTGCGTCACCTTCTTGCCGGCATTGGCCGCGATCCACGGCGCCATCGACTGGATCTGGCTCTTCACGTCGGTGATGCCGGGCTGGAAGACATAGCGGTTCAGCTTTGTCGAGGCGACGTGATGGCCTTCGCTGACGACGAAATAGGGCATCTTGTTTTCGCCGGCGGCGGGCGCAGAGCCAATGACGACATGCGAGAACAGCGTGCCGAAGACGATGTCGGTCTTGTGCTGGGTGGCGAACTTGCCGACCACCTCGGCGCCACGGCCGGGATCGGTGCCGTCATCCTCGATGATCACCTCGACCTGACGGCCGTTGATGCCGCCGGCGGCGTTGATCGCCTTGACCGCGGCAGCCGTGGTCTTCTCGTACCAGCGGCCATAGGCGGCGCCGATGCCGGTGCGGTGCGACTGGAAGCCGATCTTGATCGGCGCCGAACTCTGCGCCTGGGAATAGCGGACGTAGCCGGGGGCCAGGCCCAGGCCGGCGCCGGCGGCCAGACCCTTCAGCGCCGTGCGGCGGGTGAGCGTGGATCTGGAGAGATCGAAAAACCCATTCTTGTCAGTCACGGCAGTTCCCCTGTTTTTGAGTTTTGACTGGCTGTAACGAGGCAAAAAATCGCATGTGTACAAACTAAATCACCAAAGCCCCGACGTGGCAAGCGGGCTTTCCCCGAAGGCATGCTGGTCGCCTTTTCTCATCCGACAGTCGGCGTGGCAAGCAACCAGAGGCCGAAGACGGTGTAGGCGATCATCAGCAAGGTGAGCGGGAACTGGCTGAGTGCCGCGCGGGAGGGCTGTGGGTGCAGGCGCCAGGCGAAGCCGTGAGCGACGAGGACGGCGAGCACATGGCCCAGGATGATGGCGCCGGCCTGGATATTCCACAGCCACCACGCAGAGTCCGCCCCCGCAACGATGCCGGCCTCGATCTGCATGTCGGCGGTGCCGAACAGGTTCCAGCCCAGCGCGAACGGATCGGACAGTGCCGCAAGCGCATACTGGCCGTCGACGAGCAGCGCCGTCAGATAATGCGCAACGTGATAGGCAAGCGCAATTGGCACGATCGACCACACCAGCAGGCCTGCGGCCTGGCCGAGCGTGTGATCGCTGCCGGCAAGACGCTGGCCGAGCCGGACGGCAAGCAGGAACACCGCCGCCAGCAGCGCGAATGTCAGGATCAGCCCGCAAGTGCCGCTGCCGATCAGCGCGGTGCGGCCGGGAAATTCGAGCGGGTTGATGCCGAACAGGCCGAGCCAGAAGAAGGTCTTCGACAGGCCGTCGAAGGACACCGACGACAGGGCCAGCAGCAGGAAGGCGATGCCGCTGGCCGGCAGGGGCTGCGCCGTCAGCAGCTTGGCGCCGGGCCAGCACAGGCCAAGCCGGCCGTCTTGGTTGCGTTCGGCCACGGCGAAGCGCGCCACCATCGAGAAGAAAACCGTCAGGAATTCACCGCTGCGGCTCCAGCCGCGATAGCCGAACGCCAGCATGGCGAGGAAAGAGAACAGCCAGTAGAGGCCGGCGGCCAAGGCCAGCCGCCCCGGATCGTCGGGCGCCGGATCGATGAGTTCGAACCAGGCGAAGGCGAAGAACAGGATGACAGCCGGCCAGCAGCCGACCCATCCGGGCAGGCGCCATGCTCCGTGATCCCTGGTCCCGAACAGGCGCGAGGCGAGACGCCATGCTCCATACCAGGGGTTGAGCCATGACCAGAGGTCGCCGAAGACACCCTGCAGCAGCGTGACGCCGGCCCACAACAGTGTCCAGATCACCAGTGGCAGAGGATTGGAAAGTGGGTCGCGGCTGCCGAAAAAGCCGGCGGCGATAAGAATTGCAAAGCCGGCGAAGGATAGCAGGCTGATGGCGGCGCGGGTGGCGTCGCTGAGGGCAAACAACGGCAGGCGCCGGCGCCAGAAACGATCGAGAAAATCCGCTGGCAGCAGCGCCAGGACGAGGAAACTGACGGCAACGGCGAAGGCGCCGCCGATCAGATAGTAGCCGGTCGGCAGCAGCAGG
>NZ_RZPQ01000780.1:0-2697 GCF_003999135.1 Mesorhizobium sp. M7A.F.Ca.CA.004.06.1.1
GGCGCGTACCGTCGATGGCGCCGATCTCGCCTCGGGTGCCGGGACCGACCATCTGGCGCCCGCCGCCGCCAGGACACTGGACGATGTGGTCACCGCCTATGAGCGGCAATTCGCTTTCATCGAAGGCTTGGGCGGCAAGGCGATCATGATGGCCAGCCGGGCACTGGCGGCAGTTGCCAAGGGGCCGGACGACTATGTCAGCGTCTACGACCGCATCCTGTCCCAGGCATCCGGCAAGGTCATCCTGCACTGGCTGGGCGACATGTTCGATCCGGCGCTCAGGGGCTATTGGGGCAGCGAGAATTTCGAGACTGCTCTCGATACAGTTGTTGCCATCATCGAACGCCACTTTGGCAAGGTCGAGGGGATAAAAATCTCACTGCTCGATGCCGGCAAGGAGGTCGCGCTGAGGAACCGTCTGCCGGACGGCGTCGTCATGTTCACTGGCGACGATTTCAATTATCCCGAACTGATCGCCGGCGACGAGAAAAGACACTCGCACGCACTGCTCGGTATTTTCGACGCGATTGCGCCGGTCGCCAATGCAGCGCTGGCGAAACTGGCGGAGGGTGACCGCGCCGGCTATGACGCCTTGATGGCGCCGACCGTGCCGCTATCGCGAAAAATCTTCGAGGCGCCGACCGAGTACTACAAGGCCGGCATCGTCTTCATGGCCTGGCTGAATGGCCATCAGGACCATTTTGCGATGGTCGGCGGCATGCAGTCGGCGCGCGGCATCCGTCACTATGCCGACGTGTTCCGCCTTGCCGACCAGGCCGGATTGCTCGCTGATCCCGATCTGGCGGTGGCCAGAATGAAGAGCCTTTGCACCGTCGCGGGCGTTTGATTTCGGGAAAGTGGTTCTCATCATCGACGTGACAGGCCAGGAATGCCGGACGTCCCTAGAGCAATTCCAGGAAAAGTGTGAAACGGTTTTCCGTCCGGAATTGCTTAAAAACAAGGAGTTAGAGCGGGTCGCCGTTTCCGTGAAACGGTGAACTGCTCTAACGTCTTCGCCACAGCCAAAAAGGCGCGATTGCCTCGTCTGGATGAAATATGGGCTTGGCCGCCCTTCCCAGATCGGCAGGTGGCATCCCTGCGGGATCATGATGCGTCAGGTCGAGAAGCAGCGGCCCAAGCCGATCCGGATCGACAGTTTCGGCCGACATGGTGTGTCGCTTGTTCTCGTGCGCAACAAGCCAGTGCAGCGCCTGGACCAGTCCCAGTCCCTCGGCTGTCTTGTGCTGCCAGAGATTGTCACCAACCGAAGACATGACACGGGCCAGCGACGTCCAGCCTTGCAAGGTAAACATGGCGTAGTGCCTGGGGCGCGTGCGGGACAGTTCCCTGGGCAAGGAGCCGTCGGCTGCGATCTGGGTCGCCAATCTCTCCCGAGCATAGAGGCTGATCTTGGCCAGGGTGGCGCTGTCGCCAAGAAATGTGGCGATCGATGCCCGCTGCAAATCGTAGTACGTTCCTTGGTTGCTGCTGCTGCAGAAGGCCGTCGCGGCTGCCGGCGCGGTGTCCAGCCATTCACAGTAGGAACCGAGCCAGGCTCTGAACGCCTCGCGATCCTCGTCGCCCAGTACTCCTGTTCGCTCGATCAAGCGTACGGCATCCAGGAAGAAATAGAAATCCTTCAGCTCGATGATGCCGTAGCCGGCCCCTTCATTGTTGTCGTGGCCCGACCGCACCTGCGCATAGCGCAAATGCGGGTTCATTCTTGTCTTGGGATCGACAAACCATGCGCGAATGAGCCTCGCGGCGTGGACGGCGTAATGACGTCCATCAAGCACGGTTGCGGCGAGCGCAAGCACGGTTGTGTCGTCGAAGACGCGCTGTAAGCGTGTGCGATCGTAGGTTTCGCTTCCTGCTGCATACAATGCCGTGCCGGGCACGCGTTCGCCATCGAGCCTGATATAGGGCAGGCCATCGGGTCTGTCGGGGTCGGGCCACCAGTAAGGCGCCGGGTGAAAATAGTCCTGGGGATCCCCGCTGGGGGCTCGGCCAGTCTTGTCGAGCACGCTGAACGGACCGCGGGCGAGTGCCTGACCGGCCGCGGTTTCGAGATAGCGCAGGATGGGTCCGTCCTTTACCGCGTGGGCGAGGGCGTCTTCGTCATAGAAAGCCAGGCGGGAGGTATCAAGCCGAGCGGCGACTGCCTTGGCGTCACATTGATCGACCATATCGACGATCGCCTGGTCGCGGCTGACCAGACGCGCGACGAAGCCGGCCTTGCCGATCTCCAGATGCGAACGTCCTGAATCCAGGCGCGCCACCCAGCCCGCTTTCTGGAGCAGCCCGGCATCCGCTGCCCGGACCGGGCGTGGAAAATCCCAGGCGTCGTCGCGGTAGCGATCCCAGGGGCCGGGAACTGCCAACCGCCACAGCATCTCGATTTTTGGCCGCCTTCCGTAGCCATAGTTTTCGTCGAACAGTTGCGTGGTATCGGCTCGAAATATGATCTGCGGCTCTTCCTCGGCCGGCGGCTGGAAGCTCTGGTCCAGCAGAAGCGCATTGTCGACAATACGCGCCATGGGCACCACAGCGTAGGGAAGGTGCGGGTTTCTCTCGATCGCGGACCGTATCCGCTGGAACGCAGAGCCTGTCAGGTAGCAGTTCCCGTCCCAGGGCATCAGCCATTTTGCCCTGCCGCGGGCAATCGCGAGCGCGGCGTTGCGAGCCCCATTGTTGTTC
>NZ_RZPQ01000781.1:0-2695 GCF_003999135.1 Mesorhizobium sp. M7A.F.Ca.CA.004.06.1.1
AATACGGATCGTCCGGGTCGCGTCTGATGACGCCGGCCGGGGGGATGACACCGTCGAGACCGATATTGTCGGTGATCGACAGCAGGCTGGAGACGAAATTCTTGTAGGCCGAGGTGCCTGCCTCGAAGATCGCGTCGCGACCGGCGCTCATCGGCAGCTTCTTCGGATAGAAGCCGCCCTTGGCGCCAACCGGCACGATGACGGCATTCTTGACCTGCTGTGCCTTGACCAGGCCGAGCACCTCGGTGCGGTAGTCCTGGGCGCGGTCGGACCAGCGCAGGCCGCCGCGCGCCACCGGACCGAAGCGCAGATGCAGGCCTTCGACCTCGGAACCGTAGACGAAGATCTCCCGCCACGGCCGCGGCGCCGGCAAGCCCTCGACCGCGTGCGAATCGAGTTTGATCGCCAGCGACTGGCCTTTCTCTTTCGTATCGGCAACGAAATGATTGGTGCGCAGCGAGGCTTCGATCAGATTGAGATAGCGCCGGATGATGGTGTCGTCATCGATGTTCGGCACATCCTCCAGCGCGTCCTTGATCTTGGCCTTGAGGTGCTTTGCGGCCACCACGCCTTCGGTCTCGGCCGTCGGGCCAAGCCGGGCGATGAACAGCGCATGCAGGCCCCGCGCTATGTCGGGATAACGATTGAGCGCGGCGGCGATGAAATCCTGGCTTTGCGGAATGCCCACCTGCTGCAGATAGCGGCCATAGGCGCGCAGGATCGTGATCTCGCCCGACCACAAGCCGGCGGTCTGGGCAAGGCCGTTATAGCCGTCATTGTCGACGTCGCCGCGCCAGACGGACAGGAACGCGTCCTCGAACAGCCCGCCGCCGTCAGTCAGGTCGATCGGCTTGCCGTAGCTGTTCTCCAACTCCATGTCATGGATGAAGACCAGGCCGGATTGTTCGTCGCCGACCTCGAAGGTGCGCTCGCTGATGACGCGGAAGCCGATGTTTTCCAGCACCGGCACCCGCCGCGACAGCGCCACCGGGCTGCCATGGTGATAGATTTTCAGCGACGCCTGATGCGGTTTCTGCTCGGCATGACGATAATAATCGATGGCGATCGGATTGCCGGCGCTGATCTTGGCAATGCGCCTGGCATCGGCCAGCGCCACCGCCGCGCTGAACGAATCGCGGTAGCTTTCCGGCAGCCGCGCGGCAATCGCCTTCAAAGCCTGGTCGCCGCCACTGGCCTCGGCCGCATCGGAAAGGGCGTCCTCCCAGGTACGCACGATGTCGCGGATCGCCGCCTCTATCGTCGCTTGCTCGACCTTCGGCGTCTTGCCGCCGGAGCGGCCGATGATGAAGTGCACGCGCGCCAGCCCGCCTTCGGGGAAGGCCGGGTAATAGGCCGACAGCCGACCTTCGAATACGGTCTTCAGATACGAGCCGATCTTCTCGCGCACGACGCTGTCGTAACGGTCGCGCGGCACGAAGACGAGGATCGAGACGAAACGGTCGAACTGGTCGGCGCGCACCAGCGCCCGCACGCGTGGCCGCTCGACCAGGCCCAGAATGGCAGCGGCGTGCTTCCTCAGGATCGGCACCGGCACCTGGAACAATTCGTCGCGCGGATAGCTTTCCAGCACGTTGATCAGCGCCTTGCCGGAGTGATCGTGCCGGTCGAAGCCGGACTTGGCGATGATGGTTTCGGCTTTTGACCTCAGATACGGGATCTTCATCACCGAGCGCGTGTAGGCGGTCGAGGTGAACAGGCCGACGATGCGCAATTCGCCCGCGAGCGTACCCTTGGCGGTGTAGGTCTTGATGCCGATGTAATCGAGATAGATGCGGCGGTGCACGGACGACTTGGCATTGGCCTTGGTGACGATCAGCGGCTCCGGCCCGTGCAGGAAGGCGCGGATTTCCGGCGTCGTCGTCACCGCTTCGGTGCCGCGCCTGAGCACCAGCACGTCGGGGTCGGACAGGATGCCGAGGCCGGGCTTTTCAGCGCGCTCCAGCGTACCGCTTTCTTCGCCGCCGGTGTATTTGAACTCGCGCATGCCAAGGAAGGTGAAATTGTCGTCGCGCAGCCACTCCAGGAAGGCGAGGGCCTCGGCAACGCTCTTCTTGTCGAGCGGCACGGCCGTATAGCGGAATTCCGAGATCGCCTGATCGAGGCGGGCCAGCATCGGCCTCCAGTCGTGAACGGCGGCATGAACCTGGCCAAGGATCTTGCGCAGCCGCTCGCTCAATCCGCTCGCCTGCTCGGATGTCACCCGCGGGATGTGGACATGGATGACGCTAAGCCGGTCGTGGCTGCCATCGTCCTTGGCGAAATTGCCGTCGCCGAGGATTTCTTCCACGCCGCCCTTGCCGTGGCGCACCACGATAACCGGATGGGTGACCAGGGTCGGTTCGCCCGATGTCTCGGTGATCTCGCCGAGGATGGAATCGAACAGGAACGGCATGTTGTCGTTGACGACCGTGACAACCGTCATCGGGCGGCCGTCTCGCACAACGCCCGAATCGGCATCGACGGCGACGACGCACTCGCCTTTCCTGTGAGTGGCGACTGCCTGGCCGGCGAGATCGGCAGCCCGCTCCAGGTCGGCCACATCGTAGGGAGCAATGTCTTCAGCTGGCGCGCGGGCGAGCAGATAGTCTGCAAGCCTGGCCGGCCTTTCCTCCGCTTTAATCGCTGCCGTGGCTTTTTTCTTCGGCTTGCTCGCGGATTTCACGCTGGCCATGAC
>NZ_RZPQ01000782.1:0-2692 GCF_003999135.1 Mesorhizobium sp. M7A.F.Ca.CA.004.06.1.1
GGCTCGTCGGCGACGATCGCGTCGCCGACCTTCTTGAACCATTTGCCGATGGTCGCTTCGGTGACGGATTCGCCGAGAGTGGGAACGCGGATTTCGGTAGCCATTGTGCCTGTCCGTTTTCTTTCGGTTCTGTTATTCGCCCAGATCTTCTCTATTCGCCGAGCGCGTCTTCGAGCAAGGCGGCGAGCTGGGCGAGATGCTTCGACATCAGTCCGGTCGCCGGCGAGGCGGCGGCCGGACGGCCGGTGTAGCGCACCCGCTGATGCTTGGCATCGATATGCGCCAGCACCCATTCCAGATAGGGGTCGATGAACGACCATGCGCCCATGTTCTTGGGCTCCTCCTGGCACCACACCATCTCGGCATTGCGGAAACGCGACAGTTCGGTGATCAGCGCCTTGGCCGGGAACGGATAAAGCTGCTCGACGCGCAGCAGATAGATGTCGTTGATGCCGCGCTTCTCGCGCTCCTCGTAGAGGTCGTAATAGACCTTGCCCGAACACAGCACGACGCGGCGGATCTTCGAATCCTTGGTCAGCTTGATCGCCTGGCCGGAAAGCAGCTGCGCATCGTCCCACAGCAATCGGTGGAACGAGCTTTCGCCCGAAATTTCCGGCAGCGTCGACACCGCCCGCTTATGGCGCAGCAGCGACTTCGGCGTCATCAGGATCAGCGGCTTACGGAAGTCGCGCTTCAGCTGCCGGCGCAATATGTGGAAGTAGTTGGCCGGCGTCGTACAGTTGGCCACTTGCATGTTATCTTCGGCGCAAAGCTGCAGGAAGCGTTCGAGCCGGGCCGAAGAATGTTCCGGACCCTGGCCTTCATAGCCATGCGGCAGCAGGCAGACGAGGCCCGACATTCTGAGCCACTTGCGTTCACCCGAAGAGATGAACTGGTCGAACACCACCTGGGCACCGTTGGCGAAATCGCCGAACTGCGCTTCCCACAAGGTCAGCGCCTTCGGCTCGGCAAGGCTGTAGCCATATTCGAAGCCCAGCACCGCCTCTTCCGACAGCATCGAGTTGATGACTTCGTAGCCGGCTTGAGCGGCAGACAGATTGTTGAGCGGGATATAGCGGGTCTCGTCGCGCTGGTCGTAGAGCACGGAATGGCGCTGCGAGAAGGTGCCGCGTTCGGAATCCTGCCCCGACAGGCGGATCGGATTGCCGTCGAGCAGGATGGCGCCGAAGGCCAGCGCCTCGGCCGTCGACCAGTCGATGCCTTCGCCCGACTCGATCGCCTGGCGGCGGTTTTCGAGGAAGCGGATGATCGTCTTGTGCGCCTCGAAATCCTTCGGCACCTCGGTCAGCTTCTTGCCGATTTCCTTCAGCGTCTTGACCGGCACGGCGGTCTTGCCGCGCCTTTGTTCGTCCTGGTTGTCGGCCGTGCGCAGGCCAGACCAGGCGCCGTCGAGCCAATCGGCCTTGTTGGGCTTGTAGTGCTGGCCGACTTCCCACTCGGATTCCAGATG
The DNA here is from genome assembly GCF_003999135.1 of Mesorhizobium sp. M7A.F.Ca.CA.004.06.1.1. Lineage (NCBI taxonomy): Bacteria > Pseudomonadati > Pseudomonadota > Alphaproteobacteria > Hyphomicrobiales > Phyllobacteriaceae > Mesorhizobium > Mesorhizobium sp. M7A.F.Ca.CA.004.06.1.1. The sequence continues at coordinate 1,472 of NZ_RZPQ01000782.1, forward strand.
CGCTCGCCAGTCGGCCTTGAGCTGGTCGAGCTCGGCCTGGGTGAGGTGACCCTCGGCGATCAGCCGGTCGCCGTAGATCTGCACGGTCGTCTTGTGGGTGCGGATGTTGCGGTACATGATCGGCTGGGTGAAGGCCGGCTCGTCGCCCTCATTGTGGCCGAAGCGGCGGTAGCAGAACATGTCGACCACAACAGGCTTGTGGAACTTCATGCGGAATTCGATCGCCACCTTGGTGGCGTGCACCACGGCTTCCGGATCGTCGCCATTGACGTGGAAGATCGGCGCTTCGATCATCTTGGCGACGTCGGACGGATAGGGCGACGAGCGCGAGAAGCGCGGATTGGTTGTGAAGCCGATCTGGTTGTTGATGATGAAATGCAACGTGCCGGCGACGCGGTGGCCGCGCAGGCCGGACAGGCCGAGGATTTCCGCGATCACGCCCTGGCCGGCAAAGGCGGCATCGCCATGCAGCAAGAGCGGCAGCACCTTGGCGCGCTCTTCCAGCGGCACGATTTCCTCGCGGCTGCGGCCGAACAGATAATCCTGCTTGGCGCGCGCCTTGCCCATCACCACCGGATCGACGATTTCCAGATGCGAGGGATTGGCGGTCAGGGACAGATGCACCTTGTTGCCGTCGAACTCGCGGTCCGACGAGGCGCCGAGATGGTACTTGACGTCGCCCGAACCCTCGACCTCGTCGGGTGCGGCCGAGCCGCCCTTGAACTCGTGGAAGATGGCGCGGTGCGGCTTGGCCATCACCTGGGAAAGCACGTTCAGCCTTCCGCGATGCGCCATGCCGAGCACGATCTCTTTCATGCCGAGCTGGCCGCCGCGCTTGACGATCTGCTCCAGCGCCGGGATCAGCGCTTCACTGCCATCGAGGCCGAAGCGCTTGGTGCCCTTGTACTTGACGTCGATGAACTGCTCAAAACCTTCGGCCTCGACCAGCTTCTGCAGGATCGCCTTCTTGCCGGTGGCGGTGAAGGTGATCTCCTTGTCGGCACCTTCGATGCGGGCCTGGATCCAGGCCTTTTCCTCGGGGTCGGAAATATGCATGAACTCGACGCCGAGCGTCGAGCAATAGGTGCGCGTCAGGATTTCCAGCATCTGCCGGATGGTGCCGAATTCGAGCCCGAGCACATTGTCGAGGAAGATCGGCCGGTCATAGTCGGCAGCGGTGAAGCCGTAATTTTCCGGCGACAGCTCGTTGTAGTCCTCGAG
>NZ_RZPQ01000783.1:0-2686 GCF_003999135.1 Mesorhizobium sp. M7A.F.Ca.CA.004.06.1.1
ACATATCGCGCTGGCGCATCGGCGACCGCGTCTGCGCGCTGACGCCCGGCGGCGGCTATGCCGAATATGTCAAGGTGCATGCCGGGAGCGTGCTGCCGTTGCCCGCCGGCTTCACCCATACCGAAGCCGCGGCGGTGCCGGAAAACTACTTCACCGTCTGGCACAATGTGTTCGAGCGTGGCGGCCTCAAGAAAGGCGAGACGCTGCTCGTCCATGGCGGCTCGTCCGGCATCGGCGCGACGGCGATCCAGCTTGCCTCGGCCTTCGGCGCCTATGTCATCACCACCGCCGGCAGCAAGGAGAAATGCGACGCCTGCCTGAAGCTCGGCGCAGACCGGGCGATCAACTATCGCGAGGCGGATTTCGTCGCCGCGGTCAAGGAGGCAACGGACGGCAAGGGCGCCAACGTCATCCTCGACATGGTCGGCGGCGACTATGTGGCGCGCAACTATGAGGCCGCTGCGGTCGAGGGTCGGATCGTCCAGATCGCCGTGCAGGCCGGCGCTGTCGCAAGCGCGGATTTTTCGAAAATCATGGTCAAGCGGCTTACCCACACCGGGTCGACGCTGAGGCCGCGCACCGTCGAGTTCAAGGCGGCGATCGCGGCGGCGCTGGAAGCGCAGGTGTGGCCGTTGCTCGGCACGCGCAAGGTTGCTCCTGTCATGGACATGATCTTCCCGCTCAGCGAAGCCTGGCGGGCGCATGAGCGGATGGAGGACGGCGAACACATCGGCAAGATCGTGCTCGACGTCGGCTGACAGCGAGCGAGGTCAGCGCCTCGCTGCCTACAAGATGAACAGAAGCTTAATGCTGCAATGCAGCATTTGCATCATTGCTATGCAAAATCAGCCATTCAAGTCCTCATCGATGACGCCTATTTGAGCACCATCGAAACGAACATCAATTTGGAGGACTACCATGAACCCGATCCGCGCTTTCCGTAACTGGCGTATGTACACCGAGACCGTCCGCGAACTGAACCGTCTCAACGCACGTCAGCTCAGCGATCTCGGCATCAACCGCGCCGACATCGAAAAGATCGCCCGCAGGGCTATCTAAAGCCACGTCTGGTCCGCTCCGGCGGACCAAGCCGTGGAAGCCAGAGCCGCACCAGACGACTTTTGTCGCGGTTCCGAGCCCGCTGGACCCAGTCCGGCGGGTTTTGTCGTTTTGGGGCCGGCAACTGCATGCGGCTCGACAGCAATCTGAGGTTGACCTCAGCTTTCAGCATGGCATTTTGATCCTGCGGGTATCGGTTGGCGTGTGGGAGCGCGTTGACGATCCGAGCCGGCAAGACGCTGACTCTGAAAGGACTGTGCGCTCTCATGTTCGATGATCTTACGGACAGGATCTACGAGGCCGCGTTCGTGCCGGATTTATGGGCGGGTGCGCTCGAAGCGGCCAGCGAGCTTTCGAGTTCGGCTGACGGCGCGATCTTCCTGTTCAGCGACGGCTCCCCCGTTCGCGGCCGGTTGAGTGACGAGTCTCCCGGGCATGGCAATTCCCTTGAAACCGTCCGCTCCCTGTTCGATGAATTCATTGCCGGCGACAGCTGGAAATTCTCCGATGCGATTCAGCGCATGTGCAGCCTGCAACCGGCGAGTTTCGTGCAGGTCGAAGATTTTCTGACTGCCGACGAGCTCGAGCATGATCCGGTACGGATACAATTGAGGGCGGCAGGTATCGGCGCTCATATCTGTTCGGCGGTTGCCATGCCGAGCGGCGAACTGGTTACATTTGTCTTTCAACGCTGGACGCGGGACGGCACCTACGATCAGACGTCGATCGACAGGCTCGACCAGCTTCGCCCGCACTTTTCGCGTGCCGGCCTGGTATCGGCGCGGCTGGGCATGGAGCAGGCCAAAGCGAGCGTCTCGGCTCTCGAGGCCCTTGGTCTGCCGGCGGCGGTAATGACTGCATCGGGACGCGTGCTGACGGCCAATGTGCTGCTGGAAAACATGCCATCCGTTTTCATCGCCGCCGCACATGGCGGCATGGCACTTGCCGACGTGTCCGCGAATGAGCTTTTCCGGCAAGCCATTACGCACAATTTGCAAGATCGGGTCGTGCGTTCCATCCCCATTCCAGCCAGGGAGGGCCAACCGGCGCTGGTCATTCATCTCCTGCCGCTGCGCCGTGCCGCGCATGAGATCTTTTCCGGGGCTGACATTCTGGTTGCGGCGACGGCGATGAGCGCCAGCGCCACCGTGCCGTCGCCAAGCCTGCTTGCCGGCCTGTTCGACCTGACGCCCGCAGAGGCGCGGCTGGCGGCCTCCCTTGCGCAAGGGCGGCCGTTGAAGGAGGCAGCGGCAAGCTCCAACGTCACCGTCAAAACCAGCCGCACCTATCTCGAACGGATCTTCGCCAAGACCGGGACACGGCAACAAAGCCAGCTTGTCGCCTTGTTGAAGAGCGCGGAGCCGTTCCGATGAGCGGCGGCCTGATCGAAGCGATTTACGAGGCGGCTTTCGTTCCCGAGCTCTGGCCCGGCACGACCGGTTCCGCCTGCGGAGAGTTCCAACTGATTGTCGCTGATGCAGAACCGCGGCCGTTGAAGGATGCGGCGTCCGATCTGACCATCACCGTGAAAACCGGCTGCACCTATCTTGAGCGGATATTCGCCAAGACAGGAACCCGCCAGCAAAGCCAGCTTGCCGCCTTGGTGAAGAACGCGGAGTTGGTAGCG
>NZ_RZPQ01000784.1:0-2681 GCF_003999135.1 Mesorhizobium sp. M7A.F.Ca.CA.004.06.1.1
GCTGTGCAGCATCGGCGACGATCTCGGACGCCTGGCGCTTGGTGCCGACGAACAGCACGCGGCCACCCTTGGCGACGGTGTCGGAAACCTGCTTAAGCGCCTGATGCAGCAAAGGCACCGTCTGCGACAGGTCGATGATGTGGATGTTGTTGCGGGCGCCATAGATGTAGGGTGCCATCTTCGGGTTCCAGCGGTGGGTCTGGTGGCCGAAGTGAATGCCAGCTTCCAAAAGCTGGCGCATGCTGAAATCAGGCAGTGCCATTCAAAGTTCCTTTCCGGTTAGCCTCCACGGACACAGGCATTTTTGGACTTTGTCCTCGAACGCCACCGGAGGTTTCAGCCGGATTTCTCCCGGGCAGACACCAAAGTCCGTGTGTGGAATGAGCGCGCATATAGAGGGGATGCGCGATAAACGCAAGCGCCGCGGGATCTGTGATGCGGCGTGCGACGATCCGCGCCCTGCCGTCAGCGCTTTATCTTCCCGTTCGGCACTCGCACTCGCCGGAAGACCGCGACGATCTCCTCGCGGCTGCATTCGATGGCGCCGAGCCGCACCGCACGGTCGCGCTCGAAGCCGGTTATGTCATAATGCGGCGCCGATGTCTTGGGCGGCCCCTGGTAGGATGAGCGCTTGACGCCGAGCCGGGCGGCAAAGCGATGCAACTCGTCGGTGTCGTCGGCCAACAGATGGCACCAGCGATGGCCGGCCCAGTTCCAGATCGCTGCGTCGACATAGACCGCCATGAAGCTTGCTGTTTGCCTTCCATCCTCCACCACAGCGGGCCACGTGGCCCGTCAGGATGTCAGGGACGATAGAATGGATTCGGATAGAAAATGAAGCCGCCATTGGCCGCAAGCTCGGCCACAATGTTGGTGACCGTATCCTGCATGCGACGGTGCAGTTCGGCAACCGCATCGTCGATCGAGCCCGCATGCTCATGCAAGCCCAGTGCCTCCGGCACCCGGATGTGGGCGCAACGCGGCCCGGCCGGCTGCGGAATGAACCGGTTTATCGTGTCGCGCAGCCCGCCTCGACAATAGTCGTTGCGGATCCGCTTCAGATGTTCGGCGATCTGCTCTTGGGTGATGCGCGGATTGGCGCAGGCCCAGGGTCCGATGCGCTGCAGCCTCTGAACCCTATCGGCGAGCGCGCGGACCTGGCTTTGCCGTTCCGTATCGTCGGTGTTTTCGCGTTGCCAGCGACGCGCACGCCGCAGAAGCTCTGCGGTGTCGGTTATGGCAGCGTCGAATGAGATGCTTTCGCCGAGTCGGCGGCCGAGTTCAGCAACCAACGCCTGCTGGCGCTCGGCATAGGTTGCGCCTTCGTCGGATGGCATGCCCGATGCTGCTTCATCGCGGGCCAGCAGCGCCGAATAGACATGGTGGATGCGCTGCGGCAGCGTGTCGGTCGCAAGGCGTTCTATTTTCAGGCTTTTCTCGACATAAGCGCATTCCTTCGCCAGCGCCGCTTCGACATTCCCGGTGAAGGCGAGCTTCCACACGACTGGCGCGATCCAGACCTTGAAATCGGAATCCGTGGCCCGGCCGCGCTTGAGGGCCTCCAGCCCCATCTCGATGGCACCCGGCAGCAAAGGCGCAACGACATTGGCATGCCAGCCGACGCCGCCTTCGGGATGCAGCAGCACGCCATGGCCTTTCAAGGCCCAGGCGATGGAGTGTTCCTTGGCTGCCCCGCTATTGCCGGGAATCTGAGCGATGAGGTTGTTGGCCAGCCAGAACTTCTGCATCAGCCGGCCAAGGCCGTTGACGACACCATTGGTTGCCCATGAGGCCGTGAGCGGGCTGACCTGCGACACGATTTCCTTATCGATCATCCAGTCGGTGAAGAACTCGGGATGATTGGGCGTGATGAAGGTCGCCTTCCCTGCCCCGCAACTGGCCTTCAGCCGCTCAAGGTCGGCGTGGGGAAAGTCGATATGGCGGACATTTGAGACGCCGCGCAGACCGGCCAGGCGATTGAACGGCAAGATATCCCGAAATCCGGGAATGCCGCGGAGCATGACGATCCGGTTGACGGATGTCATGGCCCTGATCAGTGCCGGGTTGGGCCGCGGCGCCACGAATGTATCGATCCTGCTCAAGCTGATCCCCCTCGCGCCTGGACGCCGGGGAGAGGTTGAGAGACGATTGCGGCACGTTCAAGTCGATCGTTACGACCACGCCGTGTCGTGGTAAATCAACTGCCTAGACCGGCACTATTTGGCGGGACAGGGTTTCGTCTGGTCGAACAGCGACAGGTTGACCAGCTTGCCGGTCATCGAGAAGTCGCCATAGTCCATGACGAGATCGCGGGTGATGCCGTTCTCATGCAGCTTGAAGCTGATACGGTATTCCGGCACCTCTTCGCCCGTCTTGTTGGTGTCGTCGAAATAGGCGATGTCGACCGGCCAGTATTTGTCGGTAGCGAGCTTTGCCAGTGCCGAAGCTTCCGGGTCGGCCTTGTCGGCATCGGTTTTCTTGCCGACCACGACGGTGGTGGTCATCACCTTGTTGGCGTCTTCGGAACCGTCGAACAGGTTGGTTTCGTAAAAATTCTCGCCCTTTTCGGCCTTGCCGATCAGCTCGACCAGATGCTGGGTCGGGAATTGGGTTGTCGCCAGCTCGACGCTGTTCTTTTCAGGCTTGTCGATGTCGACCTTCAGGCCCTTGGTCTCTTTGGT
>NZ_RZPQ01000785.1:0-2671 GCF_003999135.1 Mesorhizobium sp. M7A.F.Ca.CA.004.06.1.1
CTTGGGGACCGGTGCCGGCAGGCGTCAGGATCTAGCCGCCTTCAGCGCTTCGCCTGAAAGCCTGAGAAAGACCTTCTGGCCGTGGCGCTCGGCGCCAAGCCGGTCGTAGAAGCGCAGCGCGCCCTCGTTCCAGTCCTCGGTGGTCAGGTCGATGCGGCCGATGCCTTCGCGCAGGCAATGATCGGCGAGAAAGCCGATCAGCGCCCGGCCGACGCCGGCGTTGCGAACCTTCTCGCATACGAACAGATCCTTGAGGAACAGCAGCCGCTCGAGATCGATACCGGGATGCGCGATCGCCACCGACGCCAGGCCGCTGACTTCGCCGTCGACGAAGGCGAGCGCGAAATGCGGATAGGCCGGGCTTTCCTCGCCAAGCCATTTGCGTGCAGCAGACAGGGCCCGGTCAGCATCGAGAGGCGGCTGCCGGTAATGCTCCGCCATCTCGCACAATATGGCCGCGAGTGCCGTCGCGTCCTCGATCGTCGCCCAGCGGACGTCGACCGTCACGGAATCAGCCCAGGAATTTGGCGATGATCGCGTCGCCCATCTGAACCGTACCGACCTCGGTCATGCCATCGGACATGATGTCTTTCGTCCGCAGGCCTTCGTCGAGCACGGCGGCGATCGCGCTTTCGACACGGTCGGCTTCATCGACCATGCCGAAGGAATAGCGCAGGCACATGGCGAAGGAAGCGATCATGGCGATCGGGTTGGCGATGCCCTTGCCGGCTATGTCGGGGGCTGAACCGTGCACCGGCTCGTAAAGCGCCTTGCGCTTCTTGGTCTTCACGTCAGGCGCGCCGAGCGAGGCCGACGGCAGCATGCCGATCGAGCCGGTCAGCATGGCGGCAATGTCGGACAGCATGTCGCCGAACAGATTGTCGGTGACAATGACGTCGAACTGTTTTGGCCAGCGCACCAGCTGCATGCCGCCGGCATCGGCCAGCATGTGGTCGAGCTTGACGTCGGAATAGCGCGCCTTGTGGGTCTGGGTGACGACCTCGTTCCACAACACGCCCGACTTCATCACATTGCGCTTTTCCATCGAAGTGACACGGTTCTTGCGCGTGCGTGCCAGTTCGAAAGCGACGCCCGAAATGCGCTCGATCTCGAACGTGTCGTAGACCTGCGTGTCGATGCCGCGCTTCTGGCCGTTGCCGAGATCGATGATCTGCTTGGGCTCGCCGAAATAGACGCCGCCGGTCAGCTCGCGCACGATCAATATGTCGAGGCCTTCGACCACCTCCTGCTTGAGCGAGGAGGACGCCGCCAGCGCCGGATAGCAGATGGCCGGGCGAAGGTTGGCAAACAGCTCCATGTCCTTGCGCAGGCGCAGCAGGCCGGCCTCAGGGCGCACCTCGTAGGGCACCGCATCCCATTTGGGACCGCCGACGGCGCCGAACAGCACCGCGTCGGCCGCCATCGCCTTTTCCATGTCGGCATCGGAGATCGCCGCGCCATGCGCGTCATAGGCGCAGCCGCCGACCAGCCCCTCATCGGTGGCAAAACCGCTGCCGAGCTTGTCGTTCATGACCGCGATCAGTTTCTTGACCTCGGCCATGGCCTCGGGACCGATGCCGTCACCGGGGAGCAGGAAAAGATGCTTCGTTGCCATGGAGGAACCGTCCTGGAAAGAATTTGAACCGCGGCCTTGCTAAACGCCAAGCCGGTTGTGCGCAAGGAGTAACGCAGCGATCAAGAACAACCTCGTTCGTTTGCGATCCTTCGCGCTCCCCTCTGCCCCGCCAGCCTCCCGCAAATTGCAGCGCCTTGCCTTCACCGATGCGAGAGAATGTTGACCAGCCGGCCGAACGGATCGCGGACATAGAAGCGGCGCACGCCCCAGGGCTCGTCGGCCGGTCCGTATTCGATGGCGAAGCCCGCCGCTTTCATGGCATCGAGCGCCGCATCGACATCATCGACCTCGATCGAAAGATCCGGCACCGGCGTTTCGGAGCCGCCTTGCGCCATGAAACTGACCTGGACATCCATCTTTGCTTGCGAGCCGTAGGTGGCGATCCAGCCAAGGTCCATAAGCACATCGAGGCCGAGGACATCCTGATAGAAACGCTTGGCCGCAGTGGCATCCGATGTCTCGATATTGGCAACGATGCGCCGGACTTTCATCGTCGGTCGCCTTTCAAGCCGTGCGCCGCAGCGCCGTCACCTCGATCTCGATCTTCATTTCCGATCTGTTGAGCTGGCAGACGATCATCGTCGCCGCCGGCCTGATGTCGCCGAACGTCTCGCCGAGGATCGGGAAGACCACGTCCACGAAGGCCTGGTCAGTGATGTAGTAATGCGCCCGCACCACGTCGGCCATCTCGAAGCCGCCGTCCTGAAGCGCCTTGCCGATCGTCGCCAGGCAATTGCGCGTCTGCGCCTCCACCGTCTCCGGCATCGTCATCGTCGCATAGTCGTAGCCGGTCGTACCGGACACGAAACACCAGTCGCCCTGCACCACTGCACGCGAATAGCCGGCGGTCTTTTCGAAGGGCGAACCGGTGGAGATGAGTGTGCGCATGGGGCCTCGCAGGATTTGGTGGCCATTTTGCAGGGAAGACGCCTGTCCGACCATGGGCCAACATGGTTGGATTGGCGGTGCAAACCTTCGATGCCAGCGGGGGTGTGAAGGATCGCGGCGGACAATTCTTTTCCGCAGCACGACGAC
>NZ_RZPQ01000786.1:0-2662 GCF_003999135.1 Mesorhizobium sp. M7A.F.Ca.CA.004.06.1.1
GCCATAGGGCCACAGGCCGTTGATCGCCTTGATCAGCGAGGTCTTGCCGCAGCCGGACTCGCCCTTCAGGAAAGTCCATTCGCCGCGCCGGAAGCGCAGATTGGCGGCGCTGAGGAAGGGCGTCGCATCCTCGCCTTGATGCGCCAGTTCGAGCTTCTGGATGGTCAAGCCGAAAACCGGGTTCTGGCTGGTGTAGTGGAAATCGGAGCGGCCGGTCTGGCTGTAGAATTCCTGCGGATGCTGGACATTCTCGATCGCGTTGGCCAGTTCGGTGACACGCTGGCTGTTGGCGCGCAACGTGGCGATGGCGGGCATGACGTGGATGAACCACGAACACTGGCCGATCAGAGAATTGACCAGCTCGGAGCCGGTTATATAGCCCTTCAGATCGAGGCGGTTGTGGATGAACGGCACGAGGCCCGGTCCATAGGCGACAATGCGCGCGCCGATGAAATTATAGATCAGCTCGAACGACATATAGACGGTGTTGACGATGTTCAGCCGCGTCCAGGTGCCGTCGATATCGACATAGAGCCGGCCATGCATGGTCCTTTGCACGCCTTCGCCCTGAGACGCCGCGACATGGAAGGAGCGGCGCAGGAACGTCGTCAGCTCGCCGCGATAGCTGCCTTCGGCCTTCTGCATCCTGACGTTGAGGCGCTCGAGCAGGCCGCCGAGCTTGACGGCGATCCATGTGTTCAGCGGCACATAGGTGGCGACGGCCAGGAAGGCGAGGATGGCGCTGCCATAGCTGCCGAGGAACTCCAGCCCCTTCACCTCGACGGAGTTTTCGAGCAGCTTCTGGCCGACGAAAAAGAGCGAGGTGGCGACGGCCAGTACGCCCATGGCGAGCCCGATGGCGCCCCCGGTCATGTCCTTGATGGATTCCTGGACACGCTGGTCGATGTTGTCGGGGGCCGGTGCGCCGCTGCCGGTCGATGCATGCTGGGCATGGAAATGCGTATGGTTGCCATCCAGCAGCGCTTCATTGAAGCGGCTGTCCAGCCAACCGCGCCATTTGCGGTGCAATGTCGCCGAGACAAGATTGCGGATGCCGGTGAAGCCAGCGTCCTTGAGTACGACCAGCAGCACGAGGACGCCGGCATTGACCAGCAGCGAGCGAAGCGGCGTGGTGTTGGCGGCGTCATGGAAGAAGGCGATCGAATTGACCAGTTCGCCGGAGGCTTCGGCGAACCAGACACCGGCCTTGCTAGACAGCGCGGTGAGCACCGCGATCACCAGCGTCAGCGTCCAGGCTTCCTTCCAGCGGTCGGAAACCCAGTAGGCCCGCATCAAGCCCCAGAAGCTGCGCATCGACGACACCGGCGTCAGAAGCGATCGCCCTGCGGCATCGCGAGGTGTTTTTTCCGGTACTGACTCTTGCGATGGTCTACCGACCCGAATCACGATCCCGCCCAAACCTTTTTTCTTTTGTTACGGATGGTAACACCAATTGATCATTTTCCATTAATTTAAAACCGGCCCGACCGGATTGCCCCGGCAGCCGTTGCCGTGAGGCAACAGATTACACGCTGAAATATAGCGACAACGGTCGGCAATAATCAAAATATCGATATTGATTTCAGATACTTGATCTTCAATAAAATGCCGTCGATGGAGCTTCCCCTGGGGAAGGCTTTCACACGGTTTCGTGAACTCGAAATCGTGTCGAGCGATCGGTTTTCTCACTGCGGACGGCCCAGAGAGCTCGAAAATTTGCGGTTCGTGACTCGCCAGGAATGCCGTGGTCGTCCTTGCCAGGGGCAGGAAGTGACGGGAGAATCGATCGAGCGGCGCGTTCCGTCTTGTCCGGTCAGCTGAGGGACTGCGTTTGACAATTCATCCACCTGGGATTGAACCTTGCCCGCCATCGTCGACACTCATGCATGTCCGGTTCTCCAACAAGGAAGCTCCCAATGCTTGCACGCGCGGCCGCAATCCTGTCCCTCTTCGCCTGGCTGCCCCTCGTACCGTTGGCGCATGCCGGCGCGCAGAGCATCCCGGCCAGCGCCGAAGGCCAGATCGAGTTCAACACGCCGTCCGGCAACATCGGCTGCATCTACACGGCCAAAGGCGGCACCGGCACCTATGAGCCAAAGGATGGCGGCCCGGAGCTGAGTTGCTCGCGCGTCGAGCCGAGCTACGTCACGATTATCCTGGGTCCGAAGGGGCCAGCCACTCTGATCAAAAACCCGGGCGAGCAGGGCTGCTGCAGCGATGTCGACAAGCTTGGCTACGGCAACAGCTGGCGCGCCGGGCCGTTCTCGTGCCAGTCGTCAACCAAGGGACTGACCTGCACCGCCACGAACGGCCATGGATTTTTCATCAGCAAGGCCAAAGCGACGGTGAAGTAACGTTTGCTGCTGTCGCGGAGAGGAGAGGGCGGTCGGCTCAGCCGGCCTTGTCCAGTTCGCCGCGCGCCTTGGCGGCCGCCACCTGGCGAATGGCATCGGCCAGCGTGTCGGCATCCTGTGCGCCCATGACCGCGTATTTGTCCTCGAGCAGGAAGCACGGCACGCCAGAAATGCCCATGCGCGACGCGGTGGCGATCTCGGTGCGCACCGCCTCGACATCGGCCTCGGTCGGCAAAAGCGTGGCGACCACGGACGCATCCATGCCGGCCTCGCGCGCCGCCTCGACCAGCACGGCATGATCGCCAATG
>NZ_RZPQ01000787.1:0-2662 GCF_003999135.1 Mesorhizobium sp. M7A.F.Ca.CA.004.06.1.1
TGGCGCGGAAGAACATCACCACGGCAAGCGAGGCCACCGCCATCATGACGATGACGCCGAGCGTCGCGACATTGGTCAGCCACGAAAACAGCGCCAGCACCGGATCGAGGCCGAGCACGGCGAACAGGCCGACGACGACCGCAGCGAGCACGCTCTGGATGACGGAAGCGACATGCGGGCTCTGGTGCACCGCATGCGTCACGCCAATCGTCTGCGGCAACAGTTTTTCGCGGCCCGAGACATAGATATAGCGCGCAACCGCATTGTGGAACGCCAGCACGCCGGCAAACAGGCTCGACACGAACAGGATGCTCATCGCCTGCGACAGCATCGTGCCGGCGTAACGATCCGACAGGCCGAACAGGAAGGTCGTCGGATCCTGCAGCCCTTGCAGCGTCGGCAGCAGCTTGTCGACACCGGCGCCGACCGCCATCAGCCATGCCGTGAGCATGTAGAAGACGCCGATCAACACGACCGAAAAATAGGTGGCGCGCGGAATGGTGATCTTTGGATCGCGGGCTTCCTCGGCATAGATCGTCGTCGCCTCGAAACCGATGAAGGCGGCAAAGCAGAACAGAATGGCGATGGCCGGCGAGCCTGATGTGATCTGGCTCCAGCTGAACGGCGCCGCCGACAGGCCGCTATCGCCGCCGGTCTTGAGGATGGCGATGTCGAGGACCAGCACCACAAGATATTCGCACAGCACCAGCACCGTTAGGATCTTGGCGGAGAGGTCGACCTGCCGATAGCCGAGCACGGCGACCAGCGCGATGGCGATGAAACTCCACACCCACCAGGGCAGGTTGATGCCCCAGCCGGCGAACAGGCCTGACGTCGCGGCGCCGAGCAGGCCCATGACCCCGATCTGCATGGCATTGTAGGACAGGATGGCGATCAGCGCCGTGGCGCCGCCGGCCATGCTGCCGAGGCCGCGCGCGGCATAGGCATAGAAGGCGCCGGCATTGCCGACATGGCGTGACATGGCGACATAGCCGACCGCGAACAAAAGCAGCAGCACAGTCACGATCAGATAAGTGCCGGCAAAGCCGGCGCCATTGCCCATCAGCATGCCGAGCGGCGTGCCGCCGGCGACGGCCGTGAGCGGGGCGGCCGCCGAAATCACCATGAAGGTGATGGCGCCGACGCCAAGACTGTTCTTGCGCAGCCTGTTGGCCGGCGCCTGTTCTGCAACTGCTGTCATCGATCCCTCCTGTTTGCAAACCCTCAGGCTCGCCGGCCGAATGGCCTGTCCCATGCACTCTGGCGGTTGGTTCGTTATTTGAACCGTTATTTTGAATATAGACTTGCAAACAATGCCGATGCCTGTCAAGTTAATTCACACGTTAAATGATTGTCCCGAACCGGGAGGCAAATTTGAGTACGGTCGGAAAAGCGATCTCGCTTCTGGAGCTGTTCAGCGTCGACGAGCCCGAGCTCGGCCTGTCCGATCTGGCGCGCCGCTCGGGCTTCGACAAGGCGACGACACGGCGGCTGCTGGTTGCGCTGGCCGGCCATGGTTTTGTCGAGCAGGATATCGGCACGCGGCACTATCGCCTCGGCGCCGGCCTGTCGCGGCTGGCGCGCATCCGCGAAGCGCGCTTTCCTTTCCTGCAGACAGCTGTTCCGCTGGTGCGGGACCTGGCAGCATCGACGGCCGAGACCGTGCATTTGTCGGAATTCGGCGTCGACAGGCTGGTCACCGTCCATGTCGAGCATCCGGCATGGGCGAACCGGGTCAACATCGACATCGGTCAGTTGTTGCCCCTGCATTCGACCGCGTCGGGCATCGCCTATTTGGCCTTCGCCCGCGACGAGACCGTCAAGGCGTGCCTGACGGGTTCCCTCGACGCTTTCACGGCCCATACGCTGATCGAGCCGGCCGCCATCTCAAGATGCATGAGCGAGGCGCGCGAGCGCGGCTATTCGATCTGCGACCAGGGCTATGAGGAAGGTGTGATCAGCGTCGCGGCGGCAATCCGCGGGGCGGATGGCTTTGCGCTCGGCACCATCGCGGTGGCGGCGCCAAAGGCCAGAACGACGGCAGCCGCGATCACGGAGCGGGGACTTGCCGTGAGGGAGGCGGCACGGGAGATTTCCATGCGCCTCAACGGCGAAAACCTGCAAATCTTGAGGAGGCAGGCCTGATGCCCTCGGAGACAGCGCCCCGCATCCTGGTCATCGGCACGGGCGACACAAAGGCCGAAGAGCTGCTGTTCATGAAACAGTGCATCGAGCAGTCAGGCGGCAGCGCCGTGATGATGGATGTCAGCGTGCTGGGCGACCCGCCCTACAGCCCGGACCACGACAAGCATGCCGTGGCCCGGGCCGTGGATGTGACGATCGCCGAGATCGTCTCGAGCGGTGATGAGAACACCGCCATGACGCTGATGGCCGGCGGCGCGGTGCAGCTGGTGCGCAAGCTCCATCAAAACGGCGAGATCGACGCTTTCATCGCCATCGGCGGTTCGATGGGGACAGATCTGGCGCTCGACGTGGCGCTTTGCCTGCCGCTCGGTGTGCCGAAATTCGTCGTCTCGACCATCGCCTATTCGCATCTCATCCCGCCCGAGCGCGTCGCGCCCGACCTGATGATGATCCTCTGGGCCGGCGGGCTGTACGGCCTCAACTCGATCTGCAGGCTGGTCCTGTCACAGGCCTGTGG
>NZ_RZPQ01000788.1:0-2654 GCF_003999135.1 Mesorhizobium sp. M7A.F.Ca.CA.004.06.1.1
GCTGTGGGACGAGCGCATCGGCTCATCTCGACTGCAGGCCAGGAACTGGCGGATCATGGCCCTTGGCTGCCTGGCCTTGGCGACCGGGCTTTCCGGCGGACTCGTATGGCAGTCGATGCAAAGCCGTGTCGTGCCTTATGTCGTCGAGGTCGATGGCTTCGGCGAGACGCACGCCGTCGCGCCGGCGATCCGGAATTATGAGCCCTCGGATGCTCAGATCGCCTGGCATCTCGGCCGCTTCATCCAGAATGTCCGTTCCGTTTCCACCGATCCGGTTTTGGTACGGCAGAACTGGTTGGCAGCGTACGACTTTGCTAGCGATCGCGCAGCGCTCTTCCTCAACGAATACGCCAAGGCGAACGACCCCTTCGGTCAGATCGGAACGCGCAGTGTTTCGGTACAGGTCACCAGCGTGGTCAGAGCCTCCGAAAGTTCATTCCAGGTCAAATGGACCGAGCAGGTGTTTGAGCGCGGAAGCCTTGCCAGCACGATGCGCTGGACTGCGATCCTCACGATCGTGATCCGCTCGCCAAGCAATACGGATCAGCTGCGCAAGAATCCGCTCGGCGTCTTCATCAATGCCATTGACTGGTCACGCGAGCTCGACAGCGCCGTCCCAGCCCCCCTTTCTCCGACGGAGTCCACCAATGAAAGGTAAAATGTCACCGATTCGTGCCGTGCTGATCCTATCGGTGTCGGCAGCGGTCGTTTCCGCTTGTGCATCGAAGAAGGTGCCGCCGCCTGAGATTTCCTATGACGCTGCCGACTTCAAACCGGCCGCGATCGAAAAAGCGCCGGAGAGGCCGATTAGAATTGTCGAGGTGCCAAAACCACTGCCGCTGCCTGGCCAAATGCAGCCCGAGCCCGGCAAGGCCGAGGACAAGCGCCCTCCTGAAGAACGCGTCGCTGATGCCAACAAAGCCGCGACCCAGCAACCCACCAAGTACGGGTATGTTAATGCAGTGCAAGTCTACCCCTTCACCGATGGCGCGCTTTATCAACTCTATGCCGCGCCGGAGCGCGTGACCGACATCGCTCTGCAGCCGGGCGAGAAACTAACCGCCGTGTCGGCTGGCGACACCGTGCGCTGGGTCATTGGCGATACCGCAAGCGGCACCGGTGACAATCAGCGCACCCATGTTCTGGTAAAACCCTTCGCGCCGGGTCTTGCCACCAATGTCGTCATTACGACGGACCGGCGGACCTATCATTTGCAGCTTCAAAGCACCGAGAAGACCGCAATGGCGGCAATCTCCTGGACCTACAGCCAAGACCAGATCATCGCGCTTCGCCAGCGCAATGCTCAAGCCGAGGCAGTTACACCGGTCGCGTCGAATATCGCGCTCGAAAACCTTCGCTTTCGCTACTCAATCAGTGGCGACACACCGCCCTGGAGACCGACGCGAGCCTTCGACGACGGCAGCAAGGTCTATATTGAGTTCCCTCGTCGCATAGATCAGGGCGAGGCGCCACCACTCTTCATCGTCGGCGCAGATGGGAGCAGCGAGCTCGTCAACTATCGCGTGCGCGGCAACTATTACATCGTCGATCGGCTCTTCGCCGCGGCCGAACTTCGCCTCGGCACCAAGCGGCAGCAGGTGATCCGCATCAGCAGGATTGACGGCAGGCAACCGCAACGGCGGATCTCGCTCTTTCGCGGCAGCCGGCGAGGTGAGGGCTCATGATCGAAAATTCCCGCTCTGGCATCCCGCCGAAACTGGATCCCGAGGAACTGCAGCTTCGGGCCTCTCCCCGCCGCGTGGTGCGGTTCAGGCGCGGTGTGATCATCGCGATCGCAGCGCTCGGATCCGGCGCTGTCTTCGGCGTTACCATGATCGCCCTCCAGGGGCCGGCCCTTCGCATCAGGGATCAGGCGGAAGATCTCTACAACACTCAGCGCAAACCAACCGCCGAGGGACTCGATACGCTTCCCCATGACTATTCCGGCATGAAGCCGAAGCCTCCCGTCCTTGGGCTACCTTTGCCGGGCGACCTCGGCCGCCCCATCCTCGAGCGGCAGCGCCAGCTCGGCATCGTGCCGGGCCAAGACATCTCGGCCGAGGAGCAGCGTCTAGCGCAGCAGGCGATCGAAGCGCGTGAATCGCGGGTGCTTTTCCGCGTCGAAAATCGAGCTCAACAGACAGATGTCGGAGAGAGCGTGCAAACTGCTCAGCATCCATTTGAGGCGCTTCCCCAATCCGAAGCAGGACGCGCGTCAGCCTCGGTGGCGGCGGCGGAAGGCGACCAGAACAATCAGCAGCGAAAGCTTGATTTTCTCAGCCAGCGGAGCACTGGCGGGATCTACAATCCGCATGCGCTTCAGACGCCGATCTCGCCATATCAACTGATGGCTGGCAGCGTGATTGCCGCCAGCCTGATCACCGGCATCAATTCCGATTTGCCGGGCCTTGTGGTCGCGCAAGTCACCGAAAATGTGCACGACACGGTCACGGGCAACATATTGCTGATTCCGCAGGGCTCACGTCTTATCGGCGTCTACGACAGCGTCGTCGCGTTCGGGCAAAAGCGAGCGCTGCTGGTCTGGCAGCGCATTCTGCTGCCCGACGGCTCGTCGGCCGAAATCGACAATCTGCCCGCGAGCGACACCGCCGGCTACGCAGGGCTGGAAGACAAAGTCGATTTCCACACTTGGC
>NZ_RZPQ01000789.1:0-2650 GCF_003999135.1 Mesorhizobium sp. M7A.F.Ca.CA.004.06.1.1
CGGCACGGCTGATCGGCTGCGTGCGCACTTCATCCGGCGAGGGAAAATGGAACATGCCCCGTTCTCCCGCCAGCACTTGCTCCCCCGCCAGCATCAGCGGCATCGCGACAGCCATCTCAGCCATCATCAGTGCGCCACCGCCGCCGCCGCCGCCTCGTCGATGAGCCGTCCGGTGCGGAAGCGTTCGATGGTGAAGGGCGCGTTGATCGGATGCGGATCGTCTTTGGCGATGGTGTGGGCAAAGACATGGCCCGAACCCGGCGTTGCCTTGAAGCCGCCCGTGCCCCAGCCGCAATTGACATAGAGGCCCGGCACCGGCGTCTTGGCCAGGATCGGCGAGCGGTCGGGCGTGACGTCGACAATGCCGCCCCACGAGCGCAGCATCTTCATGCGCGTGAAGATCGGGAACATCTCGCAGATGGCGTCGAGCGTATGTTGCAATATGTGCAAGCCGCCGGTCTGCGAATAGGAGACATACTGGTCGGTGCCGGCGCCGATCACCAGCTCGCCCTTGTCGGACTGCGAGATATAGGCGTGCACCGTGTTCGACATCACCACGCAGGGCACCACCGGCTTGACCGGTTCCGACACCAGCGCCTGCAGCGGATAACTTTCCAGCGGCATGCGCACGCCTGCCATGTTCATGATGACGGAGGAATGGCCGGCGGCAACGACGCCGACCTTCTTGGCGCCGATGAAGCCGCGCGTCGTGTCGACGCCCATAACAGCGCCATTTGGCGCCCGCTTGACCCCGGTCACCTCGCAATTCTGGATGATGTGGACGCCGCGCGCCGAGGCGCCGCGCGCATAGCCCCAGGCAACCGCATCATGCCGCGCCGTGCCGCCGCGACGCTGCAGCGACGCACCGACCACCGGATAGCGCGCATCCCTGGAGGTGTTGAGCGGTGGGCAGAATTCCTTCGCCTGCTCCGGCGTCAGCCATTCATTGTCGATGCCGTTCAGCCGGTTGGCGTGCACGTGGCGCTTCAGCACCTGGACGTCGTGCACATTGTGGGCGAGCATCATGACGCCGCGCGCCGAATACATGACGTTGTAGTTGAGTTCCTGGCTCAAGCCATCCCACAGCTTCAGCGCATGGTCGTAGATGCCGGCGCTCTCGTCATAGAGATAGTTGGAACGGATGATGGTGGTGTTGCGGCCGGTGTTGCCGCCGCCGAGCCAGCCCTTTTCCAGCACCGCGACATTGGTGATGCCGTGCACGGTGGCGAGGTAATAGGCGGTGGCCAGGCCATGGCCGCCGGCGCCGACGATGATGACGTCGTATTCTTTCCTGGGCTCAGGCGAGGACCACTGTTCCTCCCAGCCCTTGTGACCGCGCATGGCTTCACGGGCGATGGCGAATACCGAATATTTCTTCAACGTCCCAACCTCGCCCCAAAAAGGCTTCGCGAATGGCGGCCGGCGTTCATTCGGTCCCGGCGCGCGAGGTGTATCACTAGCGAAACAGCGCTTCCACCCTTGCGCTGTTTGCGACGGCGCTTGCCGTTTTGCGCCGCGCCTTCAACGGCCGCCGTTTTGAGCTTCGCCTTTTGCTGGTTCAGACGAGACACGCTTCACGATGGACGGTCCGATTGCATAGGTCGGCCGCAAATAACCTTGGCGGCAATCGGCGGCGATTTTACGAATTTCCGCATCGTCCGACTGCTCCGCCATGGCCACGAAACGCTCGACGATCACCTCGCGCGGCCTGATAGCTACTGCCGCCGCAAAGCGCCGCAACACCGGATCCGCATGCTCAAGCAACTGTCGCAGGTCCTTGGAGCTCGGCATGAAATAGTGACCATAAGCATTGACCAGTGTCTTGAAAGCCGAGTCCGGACGCAGGGCGGCGGCATTTTCCACCGCAAGCTTTAGCTGCCAGCGCTCCGCAAGACAGATGAACTGGACCACCCTCCATCGAACGCCGGCATGTTCGTCATCCAGCCGCAGCATCACGCGGCCAAGAATGGCTCCATCGGCCGGCGTCGTGCATCCCAGAAGTGCCTCGATTGCGTCGAACCGGATGCCTGAGACCTGACTGTCGAGCAGATCGGCTATCTCTGCGACAACGCAATTCATCTTGTAACCTATCCGGGAACTGGCTTCAGCCGTCAAAAAAGCCGCGGCGGCCTGCGTATGAAGGTTGTCGGACGTCAGCAGCGGCCGAAGGTTTTCGAGCGGAAAGCCCTTATGAAATTCCGATTGGAGAGCGAACGTCAGCTTGCTGTTGCCCTCGAAGCCGGAGGCCAACAACTTGCTCATTATGTCTTGGGGGGTCATTGGAATGGGTGGCGCATCCACCCGCAAGGTTGAATGGCGTCTTGGTACCCCGGTGTCCATCCGACGTCAAGAAATCGTCGCCGATGGCTTCGCACGTATCGGGTGGCTCGCGTTGCCTCGATCTGCGACCAAGCATCCCAACTGCCAGTGAAGCCGGCCCAAATAACAAGGATGCAGAAATGTTCGCACTCGCCAACAAGGTCGCCATCGTCACCGGCGCCAGTTCCGGCATCGGACGCGCCACGGCAAAACTCTTTGCCGAGGAAGGCGCCAAGGTCATCGTTGCCGCCCGCCGCCAGGCCGAACTCGATGCGCTTGTCGCCGAAATCGCGGACGCCGACGGCATCGC
The DNA here is from genome assembly GCF_003999135.1 of Mesorhizobium sp. M7A.F.Ca.CA.004.06.1.1. Taxonomy (NCBI): domain Bacteria; kingdom Pseudomonadati; phylum Pseudomonadota; class Alphaproteobacteria; order Hyphomicrobiales; family Phyllobacteriaceae; genus Mesorhizobium; species Mesorhizobium sp. M7A.F.Ca.CA.004.06.1.1. The sequence continues at coordinate 2,630 of NZ_RZPQ01000789.1, forward strand.
CATCGCGCTTGCCGGCGATGT
>NZ_RZPQ01000078.1:0-13287 GCF_003999135.1 Mesorhizobium sp. M7A.F.Ca.CA.004.06.1.1
CCACCTGTCCGATCGCGAATTTGGCTGCTTTCATCGTACTCACCACTGAATTCCTTGGGCTTATTTGGCGCAGACCGCGCATCAATTCAATCCCGAGGCGCTTGACGCCCTATTAAGCAACGGGCTAGCCCGGCGCCAGGGTTTCGGACCAGCATAAAAATGTCTGACGTCATCGGTCTTGTTCTTCCGTTCTTCGGCTTGATTTTTGTCGGGTTCCTGGTGGCGCGCATCACCAGGCAGCCGCTGGAGGCGCTCGGCTGGATGAACACGTTCATCGTCTATGTCGCGCTGCCGGCACTTTTCTTCCAACTGCTTGCCAAGACGCCGTTCGAAGACCTGACGGAATGGCGCTTCATCTTCGGTTCGGTCGTCTCGACCTTCATGATATTTTCCTTGATGTTCATGGGGTCGGTCCTGACCTCGCGCGGCGAGATAGCGCAATCGACCATCAAGGCGCTCGCGGCCGCCTATGGCAATATCGGCTATATGGGACCGGGGCTGGCATTGCTGGCCTTCGGCGAGGAGGCGGCTGTGCCGGTCGCCTTGATCTTCTGTTTCGAGAACATCATGCATTTCGCCATCGCACCCATGATGATGGCGCTGTCGGGCGACGACAAGACCACGCCTCTCCGGCTTGCGCTCGGTGTCGTGCGCAAGAGCGTGCTGCACCCGTTCATCATCGCAACCGCCCTGGGCGTCGGCGCCGCCTATATCGGCTTTCGACCGCCCGTGCCGGTGGAGCGATTTCTGGAATATCTTTCCCGGGCGGCCGCACCTTGCGCGCTGTTTGCCATGGGCGTCACGCTGGCGCTCAGGCCGCTCAATCGCGTCCCGCACGAGATGGTTCCGATTGCGGCACTGAAACTGATCCTGCACCCTTTGCTCTGCTATGTCGTGTTGAGCTGGATCGGCAATTTCTCTGAGACATGGGTCTTCTCGGCGGTGCTTCTGGCGGCGTTGCCGACCGCCACCAACGTCTTCGTCATCGCCCAGCAGTATGGCGTCTGGGTACAGCGCGTGTCGGCCAGTGTGCTGATCACAACCTGCCTGTCGGTCGTGACTGTCACCGGGCTGCTCTACCTGATCCGGCACGATATCCTAGCGCCGGACCTGTTTCCCTAACCCGCCGGCAAGCGCGGCAAAACCGCTGCCTGGACGAAGCCCCTCGCGCATGAAAAAAGCCCGAAGCGGCGCGAAGCCACCGAGCACGCCGAGCCCGGCCACGCGGGCCATCTGGGCCGGCAGCATGTCGGAAAGCAGCGACATGTTGAGCAGGTTGACCGCACCGCTACGCGCCAGAATATCGGGGCGGCGCTTGAAATCGTAAGCCGCAAGCGCCTTGGCTGCACCCGGGTCCGCTCGATTTTCACAAGCGATTCCAACCAGATCGTCGACGTCCCTGATGCCGAGATTGAGGCCTTGCGCACCAATCGGCGGAAACACATGGGCGGCTTCGCCGACCAGCGCCACCCGATCTCGGGCGAAACGCAGTGGCGTCACCGCCGAAAGCGGATAGATCTGCCGGCCCGGCTCGACCGTCACCCGGCCCAGCATCGACTGCATCTGCTGTTCAACCCGCTGAGAAAGCGTCGTATCGTCCAGTGCGGCGAGGTCGGTCGCGGTCTCGGGCTTGACCACCCAGACCAGGCTGGAGCGATTGCCGGGCAACGGGACCTGCGTGAACGGACCGGTCTCGGTGTGGAATTCCGTCGAGGTGAAAGCGTGGTCGCCGCTATGGCCGAAATTGAGGACGAGAGCTGCCTGCGGGTAGGACCGGGCCGAGGTCGAGATGCCGGCCGCCTGGCGCGCCGGTGACAACCGCCCATCGGCGGCGACCGCAAGCGATGCGTCGACCGTGCTGCCGTCGGCCAGGACGGCACGGGCGTGCTCGGCATCGAGATGCCAGTTCGCCACTATCGACATCAGCCGGTCGATGCCGGCATGCGCGGCAACGGCGCTGGCGAGTGCCGGGTTGAGGACGCTGTTGGGAAGGTTCAGCCCGAACTGGTCCTCGTCGATCTCGCTGGCGCGGAAGGTGACGACCGGGCTGCGGATCAGCCGGCTGGTGGCGTCGACGATGCGCATCACTTTCAGGGGCGCCGCCTTGGATTTGACGGCTTCGAGCACGCCAAGCCGGTCGAGCACTTTCAAGGCAGGGTTCATCAGGGCTGTCGTGCGGCCATCGGGAGCGGTGGCCTCCGGCCCGACCAGTGTCACCGGGAAACCTTCGGCGGCAAAACCGAGCGCCGCGATCAGCCCTGCCGGCCCCGTGCCGGCAACCAGTATCCGCGCAGTTTGCTGATGCTCCAAGATCGGCTTCCGGCTTGCAATGCGAGGCGGGTCCACCCGACCTGCCGTTCGATGAGCATATAGGTCAGATCATGCCGCTTGATCAACGCGGCGATTCGGCCCATTCGGATGTCATGACCGGCCAGCAGGACGACTTCAGGCATCTCGACCGCGCCGGCCGCGCCATGGCCGGCATCGCGCGCAATCCTCGCGTCACGGTAAACGTCGTTGTCGGCGCTTGCATCCTGCTTGCCTGGCTGTCTCTTGCGGCGATGGCAATCCGCGGGGCTGAAACAGGGATTGCGGGCGTCGGCGCCCCTGGCGACAGGATCCTGCGCAGCCTGCCGCCACTGCCGCTGCCCGATTTCCTGGAACGGTTCTTTGTGCTGTGCCTCTCACCGGTGCCCTTGGACGCAGATCTCGGCTTGCAGGCCGGCGCGCTCGTTTTCATGTGGCTCCTGATGGCGGTCGCGATGATGCTGCCTTCGGCGGCGCCGATGATCCGCACCTATTGCGAAATCACTGACACGGCTCGCATCAAGGGCGAACCGGTCGTTCACCCGCTGGTGCTGGTCGCCGGTTACCTAAGCGTCTGGCTCGCCGCTTCAATGATGTTCGCGGCGCTGACCTTGGCCGTCCATGCATTCGCCTCGTCAGCCGGGATGCTCGATCCGGTCGTCGGCCTTGCCGGTGCGCTCGCTCTCGTGATTGCCGGCCTCTACCAGTTCAGCGGCCTCAAGGAAGCTTGCCTGAAGAAATGCAAGAACCCGTTCTCGGTCCTGTTTTCGAACTGGAGCGCAAGGCCCCTTAACATCTTTCGGCTCGGTGTCGCGCAAGGTCTGTGGTGTCTCGGCTGCTGCTGGGCCTTGATGCTGGTGATGTTCGCCGTTGGCGTCATGAACATTTTCTGGATGGCGTTGATCGGGCTGTTCACCCTGATCGAAAAACAAACAGCCAGCAGGGTTCCAACCCGGCTGGCCGGTGCGATACTGCTTGTCTGGGCAGCCGCGCTGCTAGTAGTCTCGCTATGAGTGGGGGAAAATCGATGGCAGACCAGAGCTGGGCGATGAAGGGAGAGCTCGTACTCTCCTGCAATTGCACGGTTTTTTGCCCCTGCGTGCTATCGCTTGGCAATCATCCGCCGACCGAAGGCTATTGCCAGACCTGGGCGGGGTTTCGTATCGATGCAGGCCATTTCGGTGAGGTCGATCTGTCCGGCCTCAATCTCGGGCTGATCATAGAAATCCCCGGCTACATGAGCCGCGGCAACTGGACCGCCGGCCTGTTCATCGACAGCCGAGCCTCGGTCTACGCGGTCAAGGCGCTGACCAAGATCTTCACGGGCAAGGCAGGCGGAACCACATCGCTGCTCTCCATCCTGGTCGGCAAATTCCTCGGCGTCGAACAAGTGCCGATCACCTATGAGACGCGTGACAAGACGCGTATCTTCCAGATACCGAAGATTATCGACGGGGCGGTGACACCCATCCCCGGCAAGGATCGCGACAAGGATACGGTGATCAGCAATTCGGAATACTGGATCGCGCCCGAGATTGTCGTGGCAAGGTCTGACAAGAGCAAGATGCGGGCTTTCGGCCGCAACTGGAATTTCGCCGGCCGTTCGGCCGAAATCTGCAAGCTGGATTGGCGGGGCCCGTGAGCAAGAACACAACGGCCCGAAAAGCCGCCAAAAAGATCACGGACCGGATTCCCAGGCCGAAGAAGAAGGTCACCTGGCCACAGGCGCGGGCGTTCTCCGTCCACCTCTTGACCGCCTCGGGGTCATTCCTGGCCTTCCTGTCGCTGGTAGCGGCGAGCGAAGAGCGCTGGACCGCAATGTTCTGGTGGCTCGGGCTGGCATTGTTCGTCGACGGCATCGATGGACCGATCGCGCGCAAGCTCGAGGTCAAGGAGATCCTGCCGACATGGTCAGGCGAACTGCTCGACAACATCATCGACTACGTGACCTACGTGCTGATCCCGGCCTTCGCGCTCTATCAGCGCGGCTTCATGGGCGAGGGCCTGTCTTTCCTGTCGGCGGCGATCATCGTCGTGTCCAGCGCCATCTACTATGCCGACACCGGCATGAAGACGAAGGAGAATTTCTTCAAGGGATTCCCCGTGGTCTGGAACATGGTGGTGTTCACCCTGTTCGTCATCGAGCCCGGACAATGGGTTTCGTTCGCGGTTGTGGTGGTGGCCGGCGTCCTGACTTTCGTGCCGATCAACTTCATCCACCCGGTGCGGGTGGTGCGGCTGCGGCGCATCAACCTTGGGATGACTCTCTTGTGGTGCGCTTTCGGCGCGCTTGCCCTGGCCCAGGCGGCACTCGCTGCCTTCTATGATCAGATCGGCGTGCTGGGCGAACAGGTCAGCACCTTCACCAAGATCGGCATTACCATCACCGGGCTTTACCTTGCCTGCATCGGTGGCATCATGCAGTTCTTTCCCAATCTCGGTGCCAAAAAGGCTTGATCAGCCGCTCCCACAGGAAGCCTAGCCCCACAGGAAGCCTAGCAATGTCGAAAGCGATCCGCATTCACGCCAATGGCGGCCCGGAAGTTCTGACCTATGAGGACGCTGACCCCGGCCAGCCGGGATCCGGGCAGATCCTGGTCCGGCACACCGCGATCGGCCTCAATTTCATCGATGTCTACCATCGCTCTGGCCTCTACCCGCCGCCTGGCGGCTTCCCGCTCGTGCCAGGCAGCGAAGCCGCCGGCGTGGTGCTGGAGGTCGGCCAGGGCGTCGACTGGCTGAAGCCTGGCGATCGCATCGCCTATGCCGTGACGACGGGCGCTTACGCGCAACAGCGCGTCATCGATGCCAGCCGCGTCGTCAAGGTTCCGGATGGCATCAGCGACGAACAGGCCGCGGCGATGATGCTGAAGGGCATGACCGCGGAATATCTGCTGCGCCGGACGTTCAAGGTGAAGGCCGGCGACACGATCCTGTTCCACGCCGCGGCAGGCGGCGTCGGGCTGATCCTCGGCCAATGGGCAAAACATCTCGGCGCCACCGTCATCGGCACCGCCAGCTCGTCCGACAAGATCGAGCTCGCCAGGGCGCATGGTTTCGACCATGTCATCAACTACAAGGAACAGGATTTCGTTGCCGGCGTCGCCGCCATCACCGGCGGCAAAAAATGCGACGTTGTCTACGATTCGGTCGGCAACGACACATTTCCGGCTTCGCTGGACTGCCTGCGGTCGCTTGGCATGTTCGTCAGCTTTGGCCAGTCATCGGGACCCATACCGCCGTTCAGCATGTCATTGCTGGCACAGAAGGGGTCGCTGTTCGCAACAAGGCCGACACTGTTCGTCTACAACGCAAAACGCGAGGACCTCGACGCTTCTGCCGCCGCCCTGTTCGAGGTCGTGCTCAGCGGCGCGGTCGAAATCAAGATCAACCAGCGCTACGCGCTGAAGGACGCCGGCAAGGCGCATTCCGACCTCGAGGGCCGCAGGACCACAGGGACGACCATTCTCATCCCTTAGTTCGTTCTGCCTTGCTATCCCTTGAATTTCCGCTGAAATTCTTGAAGCTCTTTCAAGACGTGTGCCGCTTTCCGATGAGAGCCGGCCGCGCCTACCATGCCTGCGGGAACACAGAACATGTCTGGCTAACCAGATGGGAGGCACTGTGAGTGCAAATCACGACGGCACGAACCTGCTTGAGGTTCGTGGCCTCACCAAGATATTCGGCACGCTGACGGCGTGCGATCATATCGATCTCGACATCGCCAGGGGTGAGATCCACGCCCTGCTTGGCGAAAACGGCGCCGGCAAGTCGACGCTGGTGAAGATGCTGTTCGGTTCGCTGGAGCCCAATGCCGGCGAGATCTTCTGGAACGGGCAGGCCGTCAGGATTTCCAGCCCCGGCGTCGCGAAAAAACTCGGTATCGGTATGGTGTTCCAGCACTTCTCGCTGTTCGAGGCGCTGACCGCGGCCGAAAACATTGCCCTGTCGCTGGACGACGGCTCGCCGATCAACAGCATCGCTGCGAAGGCGAGGGCGCTTTCCTTCAGCTACGGCCTGCCGCTCGATCCTGAATCGCTGGTCGGCGACCTGTCGGTAGGCGAACGCCAACGCATCGAAATCATCCGTTGCCTGTTGCAAACGCCTCAGCTCATCATCCTGGACGAGCCGACCTCGGTGCTGACGCCGCAGGAAGCCGACAAGCTGTTCGAGACGCTGGAGCGCCTGCGTTCGGAAGGCAAATCCATCCTCTACATTTCGCACCGGCTCGAAGAGGTCAAACGCATCTGCGACCGCGCCACCGTGCTGCGTCACGGCAAGGTCGTCGGCCATTGCAACCCGCGCGAGGAAACCGCCTCTTCGCTGGCCCGCATGATGGTCGGCAACGAGGTGCAGGCCGTGGTGCGCGCGCCGGTCGAGGGGATCGCCACGGCGCAGCCGCTGCTCGAGATTCGCAACCTCAGCCGCAAGCCGGCAACACCGTTCTCGATCCCGCTCAAGGGCATCAACCTGAACGTCCGGGCGGGCGAGGTGATCGGCATCGCTGGCGTCGCCGGCAACGGCCAGGGCGAGTTCTTCGAATCCGTCTCAGGCGAAGTGCCGCAGCAGGATGCATCCTCGGTGCGCATTCGCGGTAAGGACGCAGGCGGCCTCACCATCACCGGGCGCCGACTGCTGGGCGCTGCCTTCGTGCCGGAGGAGCGCCTCGGCCACGGTGCGGCACCGCGCATGAAGCTTTCCGAAAACCTGCTGCTGTCGCGCCATGCCACCGACGGCAAGGCGTTCGTCGGTTCCGGCGGGATGGTGAAGAGCGGTGCCATCCAAGCCGCGTCCCAACGCATCATCGAGGCGATGGATGTACGCAAGAGTGCGCCGGATCCGGAGGCCGCGGCCCTTTCGGGCGGCAATCTGCAGAAATTCATCGTCGGCCGTGAACTCGACCGCCGGCCAAGCGTCATGGTGGTGAACCAGCCGACCTGGGGCGTGGATGCGGGCGCTGCCGCTCATATCCGCCAGGCCTTGATCGAGTTGTCGCGCAGCGGATCGGCGGTGCTGGTGATCAGCCAGGATCTCGACGAGCTGTTCGAGATATCGGATGCGATCGCGGTCATGCACAATGGCGGGCTGTCGAAACCTATGCCGATCGCCGAGGCAACCTTCGAAAAGGTAGGTTTGCTGATGGGCGGCGCCGAACCAGGCCACGCCGAACACTCGCTGGAGACGGCATGATGCGCCTCGAACTCGTCAAACGCCCGCAGCGTTCCATGCTGTTTTCGGCCCTGTCGCCGTTCATCGCCTTCGCGCTGACCATCATTGCCGGCGCCGTCATGTTCGCGCTGCTCGGCGTCAATCCGCTGACCGCGTTCAATATCTATTTTATCGAGCCGATCAGCCAGGTCTGGCAGCTACATGAGCTGGCGATCAAGGCAGCGCCGCTCATCCTGATCGCCGTCGGCCTGTCGGTCTGCTACAAGGCCAACATCTGGAACATCGGCGCCGAAGGCCAGTTCATCCTCGGCGGCATTGCCGGTTCGATGATTCCCGTGCTGTTTCCGCAGTTCGAAGGTCCGCTGGTGCTGCCGCTGATGCTGTTGCTCGGCATGGTCGGCGGCGCGGCCTATGCCGCGATCCCGGCTCTGCTCAAGACTCGCTTCGGCACCAACGAAATCCTGACCAGCCTGATGCTGGTCTACGTCGCGCAGCTCTTCCTTGATTGGCTGGTGCGCGGACCCTGGCGCGATCCGCAGGGCCATGGTTTCCCGCAGACCATCCAGTTCAACGATTCGGCCGTGTTGCCGGAGCTGATGCCGGATGCCGGACGGGCAAACTGGGGTTTTGTCTTCGCATTGGTCGCCGCGGTGCTGGTCTGGATCCTGATGAGCCGCATGCTGAAAGGTTTTGAGGTGCGCGTGCTGGGCTCAAGCCCGCGGGCAGGGCGCTTCGCCGGCTTCGGCCTCAACCGCATGGTCTTTTTTGCTTTCCTGCTGTCAGGCGCTCTGGCGGGTCTCGCCGGCATCTCCGAGGTCTCGGGCGCTATCGGGCAACTGCAGCCTGTCATTTCGCCCGGCTATGGCTTCACCGCCATCATCGTGGCTTTCCTTGGCCGCCTCAACCCGCTCGGCATCGTTGCCGCCGGTCTGGTGCTGGCGCTGACCTATCTCGGCGGCGAAGCGGTGCAGAGCGCGCTCGGCATCTCCGACAAGGTGGCGCGGGTGTTCCAGGGCATGCTGCTGTTCTTCGTGCTCGGCTGCGACACGCTCATCCACTACCGCATTCGCCTGGTCGGCCTGGCGCTGACCAAGCCGGAAGGTGCCGCGAAACTCGAAGCCGCGCCAAAGTTGAAGGAAGCCCGTTGATGGACATCACCGTAAACATCCTTCTGACCATCGCCACGGCGGCAACGCCCCTGTTGATCGCGGCAATCGGCGAACTGGTGGTCGAGCGCTCCGGCGTGCTCAATCTCGGCGTCGAGGGCATGATGATCATGGGCGCTGTCGGCGGATTCGGCGCGACCTATCTCACCGGCTCGCCCTGGATCGGCCTTTTGGCGGCAATCGCCATGGGCGCGGTGTTCTCGCTGCTGTTTGCCGTCATGACGCTGTCGCTGGCCACCAACCAGGTGGCGACCGGCCTGTCGCTGACGCTGCTCGGCCTTGGCCTGTCCGGCATGATGGGCACCAGCTTTGTCGGCCAACCCGGCGAAAGGCTGCCCAACCTCTACATTCCCGGTCTGACGGAAATGCCTGTCGTCGGCAGGCTGCTGTTCGGTCAGGACCCGATCTTCTACATTTCGATCGCGCTCACCGCGGCCGTCATGTGGTTCCTGTTCAAGACAAGGACCGGACTGACGCTGCGCTCGATCGGCGACAGCCACACCTCGGCCCATGCGCTTGGCATCCAGGTCATCCGCTATCGCTATCTCGCGGTGATCTTCGGCGGCGCCTGTGCCGGGCTTGCCGGCGGCCATCTGTCGCTGGTCTACACGCCGCAATGGGTCGAGAACATGAGCGCCGGCCGCGGCTGGATCGCGCTGGCGCTGGTGGTGTTCGCCTCCTGGCGGCCATGGCGGGTGCTGGCCGGCGCCTACATCTTCGGCGCGGTGTGGATCGGCCAGCTTCATGCACAGGCTTTTGGCATTCCAGTGCCTTCACAGTTCCTTTCTTCGCTGCCCTATCTGGCAACCATCGTGGTTCTCGTTCTAATCTCGCGCAACAAGCGTCTGACGATGATGAACACGCCGGCTTCCTTGGGGCAGCCATTCGTTCCGGATCGTTGACAATAAAAACAAACGGGAAGCTCCAAGGCTTAACTCAGAGAGGTAACACAATGAAAAAACTGCTTATTGCCCTGATGACCACGACCGCCGCCATGTCGCTGGCAGTGACGGCGGAAGCTGCGGACAAGCTGAAGGCATGCTGGGTCTACACCGGCCCGATCGGCGACTTCGGCTACTCCTACCAGCACGACCAGGGCCGTCTCGATGTGGAGAAGGCGCTCGGTGACAAGGTCGAAACAGCCTATCTCGAAAACGTCTCGGAAGGTCCCGACGCCGACCGCGCTTTCGAGCGCCTGGCGCGCGAAGGCTGCAAGCTCATCTTCGGCACCTCCTTCGGCTTCATGGACCCGGAAGTGAAGGTCGCCAAGAAATTTCCCAAGGTGATGTTCGAGCACGCCACCGGCTACAAGACATCGGACAATCTTGGCATCTACAATGCCCGCTTCTATGAAGGCCGCTACATTCTCGGCCAGATCGCCGCCAAGGAATCGAAGGCCGGCGTGGCCGGCTACATCGTTTCCTTCCCGATCCCGGAAGTGGTGATGGGCATCAACTCCTTCATGCTCGGCGCCCAGTCGATCAACCCGAACTTCAAGGCAAAGATCGTCTGGGTGAATACATGGTTCGATCCGGGCAAAGAAGCCGACGCCGCCAAGGCGCTGTTCGACCAGGGGGCCGACATCATCGTCCAGCACACCGATTCGACTGCTGCCCTGCAAGTGGCCGAAGAGCGGGGCCTGAAGGGCTTTGGCCAGTCTTCGGACATGATCAAGTTCGCGCCCAAGGCGCAGCTGACTTCGATCACCGATGATTGGGGTCCCTATTACATCAGCCGGGTCCAGGCAGCCCTCGACGGCACGTGGAAGCCTGGCAATGTCTGGCTCGGCATCAAGGACGGTGCCGTCAAGATGTCCGCTTACACCAACATGCCCGACGACGTGAAAGCGATGGCGCAGGCCACCGAAAAGAAGATCGTCGACGGCTGGAACCCCTTCACGGGACCGATCGCCAAGCAGGACGGCACGCCGTGGCTGAAGGACGGCGAAGTCGCCGACGACGGCACGCTGCTCGGCATGAATTTTTATGTGAAGGGCGTCGACGACAAGCTGCCGAAATAACCAGCGCGAGACATGAGACGGAGGGGCGCCGCGAGGCGCCCTTCTTCATTCGGCGGGCTGTGCGCCGGCAGAGGGGCGATGAAACCGCGTTCGTCCGGCATCGACCACACGGCCGAGCCAGAACCTGAGCAACCGCTGTACCGGTCGTTCGCAGGTGCGCCAGATCGCCCACGAAATGAAAAGCATGAGCACGACGCAACCAAGGGCGGCAATCCATTTGCCGACAATGGGCGTTGCCGCATTGATGGCGAGATAGCCGATCTCCTGATGCAGCAGATAGAGCGGATAGGTCAGCCCGCCCAGCGCCAGGGTGAGCGCCGATGCCCTCACACGGTGGCGCAACAGCACCGCGCCGATCAGGGCCGCGTGCATGACGGCGTTGGCGAAGACAAGATTGGCCGAGGAGACGGCAATGCCGTAGTGGCCGAGCATCCAGCGCTGCGTCACCGACAGCGTTCCGCAGGAGATCAGGAACGCGGCGGCGAGCAGCAGCAGGGCCGGCACAGAACGGTCATGCGAATGGATGTGGTGGACCAGCACGCCGGCGGCGAAGAACGGGCCGAACTCGGTGAGGAACAGCAGCCTGGCTCCGCCGCTGCCGATGAAGAACTCGTTCAAGGCCGAGATCGCCAGCCAGATGAAGATCAGCTCCAGCTTGCGTTTCTGGAAGAGCCCGGTGAACAGGGCCAGCGTGATCCATCCGTAGAACACCAGTTCAAGCACGATCGACCAGTAGACGCCGTCCATGAAGGGTTGGCCGAAGGCCGGCGCGAACATCGACAGGTTGGCGACGTACTGGCTGAAAGAGGCTGGAAGCAACGGCGTGCCGGCAAGGGTGAGAACTGCGAAGGTGATCGTCATGCAGAACAGAAAACCCGGATAGAGGCGAACGAACCGCGCGATCGCAAACTGATCCCAGCTCCGGTTTTCCGCCGACCAGGCAATGACGAAACCGCTGATCAGGAAGAACAGATTGACGCCGAGATAGCCGTAGAGGGCGAACGGTGCGGCAAGCGGATAGCCCTGCGCGAGGTAGCCTTCGGCGGCCGCGCCGCGAAAGAAATAGTGAAAGAACACGACGGCAAGTGCTGCCGCCAGCCTGAGCAGGTCCAGCGTCGCGATGTAATTTTGTTCCGCAGATCTGGTGTTCATCCGCATTTCCCCGCATCTCCGGTCCGCAAACCATAGAGCGGATCGCGGCTGAGCGGGTTAAAAGGCTGAACTATCGCCAGATGTAGTAAATACGGCCCTCAGACCGCCGAACCATAAAGGTCATAGGCGTCGGCGCGGTCGATCTTGACGGTGACGATATCGCCCTGGCGCAAAGGGCGGCGCGATTGGATATGCACCGAGCCATCGATCTCGGGCGCGTCGTATTTGGTGCGGCCCTTTGCCGACGTGCCATGCGCCTCGTCGATCAGCACCGGCAGGCGCTTGCCGACCTTCTTGGCCAGCTGCGTTGCCGAAATCTTCTGCTGGCGCTGCATGAAACGGTGCCAGCGCGCCTCCTTGATCTCCTGGGGAACCTGTTCGAGACCGAGATCGTTGGAGCGGGCGCCGCGGACCGACTCGTATTTGAAGCAGCCGGCGCGATCGATCTTGGCCTCGTCGAGCCAGTCGAGCAGCATCTCGAAATCGTCGTCCGTCTCGCCGGGAAAGCCGACGATGAAGGTCGAGCGGATGGCCAGATCCGGGCAGACCTCACGCCAGCCGCGAATGCGCTCGAGCGTCTTTTCGCCGTGTGCCGGCCGGCGCATGTTCTTCAACACCTGCGGCGAAGCGTGCTGGAAGGGGATATCCAGGTAAGGGAGGATCTTGCCCTCTGCCATCAGCGGGACGACGTCGGCGACATGCGGGTAGGGGTAGACATAGTGCATGCGCACCCAGATGCCGAGCTTGCCCAGTTCCTCGGACAGATCGAGGAATTTTGCGCGCACCTCACGGTCGCCGAACATCGACGTCTGATACTTGATGTCGATGCCGTAGGCGCTGGTGTCCTGTGAGATCACCAGAAGTTCCTTGACCCCAGCCTTGGCCAGTTTCTCGGCCTCGCGCAGCACATCGGCCGCCGGCCGCGAGACGAGGTCGCCACGCAGTGCCGGAATGATGCAAAAGGTACAGCGGTTGTTGCAGCCTTCGGAAATTTTCAGATAGGCGTAGTGGCGCGGCGTCAGCTTGACACCCTGCGGCGGCAAAAGATCGACATAAGGGTCGTGCGAAGGCGGCGCGGCCTCATGCACGGCAGCCATCACGCTCTCATAGGCCTGCGGCCCGGTGATCGCCAGCACATTGGGGTGCTTTTCGCGAATGACGTCCGGCTCGGCGCCCAGGCAACCGGTGACGATCACCCGGCCGTTTTCCGAAAGCGCGGAGCCGATGGCGTTGAGCGACTCGTCGCGAGCGGAATCGAGAAAGCCGCAAGTGTTGACGACGACAAGGTCGGCGCCGTCATGCTTGCGGGCGATTTCGTAACCTTCGGCGCGCAGGCGCGTGATGATGCGCTCCGAATCCACAAGGGCCTTCGGGCATCCAAGACTGACAAAACTCACGCGTGGAGCGGACATAGAGCGTTTCCGGGCTTTTCAGGATTGCCGGCGCAGTACCACACTTATTGCGGCATTGGTA
>NZ_RZPQ01000790.1:0-2649 GCF_003999135.1 Mesorhizobium sp. M7A.F.Ca.CA.004.06.1.1
TGGGTGATGATCATCACGGCGCCCGGATAGGCACGCAGATGCTCTTCCAGCCACGCCGTGGTCTCGGCGTCGAGATGGTTGGTCGGTTCGTCGAGCAGCAGAAGGTCGGGCTGGCGCAGCAGAAGCTGGCAAAGTGCGACGCGGCGGCGTTCGCCGCCCGAAAGCTTGGTGACTTCCGAATCCTTGGGCGGGCAGCCCAGCGCTTCCATCGCCATCTCGACCTGCTGTTCGAGATCCCAAAGGTTGAGCCGGTCCATTTCGTCCTGGAGCTTGGCCGACTCGTCGGCCGTCTCGTCGGAATAGTTCATCATCAATTCGTTATAGCGTTCGATGACGGCAGTCTTGGCGGCGACACCTTCCATGATATTTTCGAACACGGTCTTGTCCGGATCGAGCGCAGGCTCCTGCGCCAGGTAGCCGACAGTGGCGCCTTCGGCCAGCCAGGCTTCGCCGTTCCACTCCTTGTCGAGCCCGGCCATGATCTTGAGGATCGTCGACTTGCCCGAACCGTTGGGGCCGAGGATGCCGATCTTGGCGTCGGGATAGAAGGAGAGATGGACATTCTCGAGCACCTTCTTGGTGCCATAGGCCTTGTTGAGGCCGGCCATGTGATAGATGAACTGGCGTGCCACGCGCGCTTTCCCTGAAAAACTGACTGGCCCAGAAAACTGACTGGATCTGTCGAATTGAGTGGAGGTTGGCCGCTATGTAGGCGATGCGGCGGCGAACGGCAATCGCTTTTGCCATATCTGCCCGGTCACACGCGGAAGTGTCCGCCAATCGCCGAAGTTTTCCACCAGCACGAAGCGTGCTGAAATCTCCGGTTAACTCTTCGGCGTCAAAACAGGATCGGAGTGGAATCGCTCGCTATTCGCGATTTCGAGAAAGAGATCGGGTCGACGGCATTGCTGAACAGTTTCCTGCTCCTTGCCGAAGCGGTCGTCTACTTCAGCGTCATGGTGACGCTTTTCCGCTTCAGACGGCGTATCGGCCTCGGCGTATTCGTCTGCGCGCTCGGTGTCATGCACTTCCTCGAGACCTATCTCGCCAGCGTCTTTTACGTCGCTCTGCCGTTCGGCATGGTCTCGCCTGGCTCGGCGGTGCTGTTTTCCGGCAAGCTGGTCATGCTTTTGCTGCTCTATATGAAGGAGGACGCTGCAACCGTGCGTCAGCCGATCTACGGCCTGCTGCTCGGCAATGCGCTGATGATCGGGCTGGTGCTGCTGCTGCGCCTGCACGTCATCGCGGCACTTCCCGACGGCAGGCTTCCAGACATCGGCTTCATCGACCAGATGGGTTGGCTGATGGTGTGGGGCACGACGCTGCTGTTCGTCGATGCCATCCTGATCATCCTGCTCTACGAAAAGCTTGGTCGGTATCTTCGCAAGGCGCCGTTCGCGCGCATCCTGATTTCGGTCGCTTGCGTGCGGACCTTCGACCAGGCCGGTTTTTTCACCGCCCTGCATTTCGTTGCCGGCGCGCCGATAGCCGTCTTTTTCGGCGGCTGGTTCGCCAAGATGGCGGCGGCGGTGACCTTCAGCACCATGCTCGTTGCCTATCTCAAATGGTTTGAGGAGCGCCAGGTCACTGCGCCGCGCGGATTGACCGATATCTTCGATACGTTGACCTATCGCGAACGCTACGAGGCGCTGGTCGAACATGTCGGCCGTGACGGGCTGACCGGCCTGCTGCACCGCGGGCGCTTCGACGCCGACGGTGAAGCCGCCGTCCAGGTCAGCCTGCGCACCGCCAGGCCGCTCAGCCTGCTGATCATCGATGTCGATCATTTCAAATCGATCAACGACCGTTTCGGCCATGCCGAAGGCGACAAGGTGTTGAAGGCCGTTGCCGCGCTGCTGCGCGAGGTCGCCAGTCCCGAGGACCAGGTGTTCCGCATCGGCGGTGAGGAATTCGCCATACTCAGTTCTTGTCCGCACTCGGTCGCCAGGCTGCTTGGCGAAAGCATTCGCCATGCGATCAAGGCTTCAGCGGCCACCAGTCGATTCGAGTTCACCGTCAGCACCGGCGTTTCCAGCGTCAGCGAAACCACGCGCTGCCTAGCCGACCTGTTCGCGCTTGCCGACCAGCGTCTCTACAAGGCGAAGTCGACCGGCCGCGACCGCGTCGTCGGCGAGCCGGGCGGCCACGAAGCCGACACGGCCGCTGCATGGACAAAGTCCGCGCGGATTTAGTTCGTTACGACTTCCTCTGCCGTCGAATGCCCGTCACGGTTGAAACCGCCATCAGCGCGATCGCCAGCCATTTCAGCGCCGTGATAATCGGCCCGGCCTCGATATCGTAGGCAATGAACAGCAGGATGCCCGGCACCAGCAGGCCGCATAGGATCATCATGATGCGGTTGATCTGCCACGAGACTTTCGACGCCAACGCCTCGTCGCCGGGCGCGGAAACAAGTGCTGCTCGCATCGTCTTGCCGCCGACCAGCATGGCCGAAAGACGCATCGAGATCGGCAGGCCGAGCCCGATGATCAAGAAAGCGCAAGCGGCCAGCAGCGAGGAGAATTTCAACGCGCTGGTGTCCGCCGGCACCGGAAACAGCAACGTCGCCAGCGGCAGGAAGGCGCCGAAAATGCCGATCGCCGCGATAATGATGAAGATCACCGCATTGACGATCGTGAACAGCTGGTA
>NZ_RZPQ01000791.1:0-2648 GCF_003999135.1 Mesorhizobium sp. M7A.F.Ca.CA.004.06.1.1
ATCAGCGCCTCGGCCTTGAGCACAGCGCCGGATCCCGCATCGCCGCCTGATATCAAGCCATAATCGGCGCTCATCAGCCCCGCTGCGTCGCCCTCGAGGTGGATATTGCCCAAGGTGAATTTCGGCCCGCTGGCGATGTCGATCACCACGGGAACCGGCTGCGGCCCCTTGAATTCGGCATCCGGCGGCAAATCGTCGAGCGGCTTGCCGTCGATGGTGACGGTGACGACGCCTTCGTAGCGGGCATCGGCATAGAGCGCGGCGACAAGCTGTTCGCGGTCGCTGCGCGCCTTGGCCATCAGCCCGAGCGAGCCGGAAACCGGACGCTCCTCGTCACTCTTCAGCGCCGAGGCATTTTCGAGCTTCTTGACCAGATCCTTGTCGGCGTCGGGGGCGGAAATGGTAACGGCGTAGCGCAGGGGATCGACGATATCGGCATCCTCGTCGCTGGACGACCCCCACAGCTTGATGCCGAAAAGCTCGAAAGCGGCCGCCGGCCGCGATTCGGCGACGAGCACGGTCGAGCACATCACGGCCAGCAGCAGGGCGCGCGGAAGCGCACGCCCTGGCGCGCGACCTCCTGACATCTGCTCTTCATGCGCCGGCATTAAGACAACCTAGATTACAAAACTAAAATTGGAATGAAGTTCTGAAGCGCTCGTAAAGGGGCCACAATCCAATTGTCTGAAATAGGGCGGGCTTGGAATTCACACCTTTTGCGTCGCCGCAAGAAAGCGTGATCCCCTGTCCTATGGAGGTACTACCGGTCATCGGCCGGAAAGGAAACCGTTGGCAGGCGGAACCCTGCCGCGTCCTTGTGTTGACAAGCCTGACTGAAGCTTGATCATGCCCGGACGTCAGCTGTGTCTGGAGGGGTGTTATGGCAATGCGCGCGGCTCGTGGTCTGTCTATCCTGATTCTTCTGTTTTTAGGCTGGGCCAGTGTCCTGGCCTGGAGCAGCGCCGCGCAAGCGGCCGAGGCCCGGCGGATCGCGACAACGGACAATTCCGATTATTTCGGCTTTGATCTCAGGTCCGACCAGAATGTGACAATCGACCAGTGCAAGACGACATGCCTGGGAGACCCGGCCTGCCGTGCCTTCACCTACAACAAAAAAGCCAAATGGTGCTTCCTCAAATCCGACTACAACCAGCTGAAAACCTTCAACGGCGCGGTCGCGGGCAAGGTCGTCAACATCGATGGCGATCCTGATATCGGCGCGCCGCCGGAACTCGCTTTCTTCCCCAACTGGATGGCCGATCAGGCCCAGCAATACCGCAACAAGCTGCTCGGCCCGGCCTATGACAAGCCGACCGAAGGCATGGCTGCCTTGCTGAACGCCGCCGAACAGGCCGTGCTGACCGGGGATCACCGCTCCGCCATGCTGAAATACGAGGCCGCGGTCTCGGTGCTGCCCGATGATGGTCCGCTCTGGCTCAACCTGGCGCGTGAAACGCTGGCCGTTCAGCCCGCCGCTAGCACCTCCGAAGCCTCCACTTTGCCGGCGAACGGCACGTCGGCCGCTTTCAATGCCTATAAATTGCTGCGCACCACCAAGACGCGCGCCGAAGTGCTGGCGCTGCTCGGCAACGGGCTCGACAAGCGCGATCTCTACCGGCCGGCGCTGCAGGCCTATGAGGCCAGCCTTGCGCTGAACCCTTCGCCGGCGGTCCAGGCCGACTATGCCGATCTCAAGGCCCGCAAGGGTTTCCGCGTTGTCGATCACACCATCGACGCCGACACCAGCGCGCCGCGCATCTGCGCGCAATTCTCCGAGGATCTGGTCAAGACCGGCGTCGACTACGCGCCGTTCGTCACCGTCGACAACGCGCCACCCAAGGGCGTCGAGGCCAAGGACAAGCAAATCTGCGTCGAAGGGCTGGAGCATGGTCAGCATTACGACGTCACCTTCCGCGCCGGCCTGCCGGCGGCAATCGGCGAAGTGACCGCGGCCCCCGTGGTGCTGTCGATCTATGTCCAGGACCGCGCACCGTCCGCCCGCTTCACCGGTGACAGCTTCGTGCTGCCGGCCGGCGCGCGCCGCGGCATTCCGATCGTCACCGTCAACATGAATGCCGCCGAAATGAAGCTCTACCGCGTCGGCGATCGTTCGCTGGCCCAGCTTCTGTCGGGCTACCAGTTCCTGCACCAGCTCGACGGCTACGACATCTCCAACATTTCCGAGCAGATGGGCGCGCCGGTCTGGCAAGGCCAGCTCGACATCGCCAATGATCTCAACAAGGAGGTCACCACCTCCTTCCCGGTCGACGAGGCGGTGCCGCAGCGCAAGCCCGGCGTCTACGTGCTGACCGCGCAGGCCGTCAACGACAAGAGCGACAACTACAATTCGATGGCCACGCAATGGTTCGTCGTCTCCGACATCGGCCTGTCGACCTATACGGGGCAGGACGGGCTCAACGTCTTTGCGCGTTCACTGGGCAGCGCCAAGCCGATAGCCGGCGCCGAACTGACGCTGGTTGCCAGGAACAATGAGGTTCTCGGCACGGCGACATCGGATGCCGACGGCCATGCCGTCTTCAACCCCGGCCTGACGCGCGGCGACGGCGGCATGGTGCCGGCCGTGCTGATGGCCAAGCAGGGCGACAATGATTTCGTCTTTCTAGATATGGGCCGGGCCGGCTTCGACC
>NZ_RZPQ01000792.1:0-2645 GCF_003999135.1 Mesorhizobium sp. M7A.F.Ca.CA.004.06.1.1
GGCCGCCTCTCCTATATCGCCGCACTCGGCGCGGATGCCATCTGGATCTCGCCGTTCTTCAAGTCGCCGATGAAGGATTTCGGCTATGACGTGACGGATTACTGCGATGTCGATCCGATGTTCGGCACGCTGGCCGATTTCGACGCGCTGACCGCCGAGGCACACAGGCTGGGCTTGAAGGTGATGATCGACGAGGTGCTGTCGCACACTGCCGACAGTCATCCCTGGTTCAAGGAAAGCCGGTCGAGCCGCAGCAACCCGAAAGCCGATTGGTACGTCTGGGCAGACGCCAGGCCGGACGGCACACCGCCCAACAACTGGCTGTCGATCTTCGGCGGCTCGGCGTGGCAATGGGACACCAGCCGCCAGCAATATTACATGCACAATTTCCTGGCCGAACAGCCCGACCTCAACTTTCACAACCACGAAGTCCAGGACGCATTGCTCGACGTCACCCGCTTCTGGCTGGAGCGCGGCGTCGACGGTTTCCGGCTCGATACCATCAATTTCTACTTCCACAGCCAGGGCCTGGAAAACAATCCGCCGCTGCCGCCGGAAGAGCGCAACGACCAGACCGCGCCGGCGGTCAACCCCTACAACTACCAGGACCATCTCTACGACAAGAGCCGGCCCGAGAACCTCGGCTTCCTCGAACGGTTCCGTGCCCTGCTCGATGAGTATCCGGCAACCGCAGCGGTCGGCGAGGTCGGCGATTCGCAGCGCGGGCTTGAAGTGGTTGCCGCCTACACCGCAGGCGGCAAGCGCGTGCACATGTGCTACTCCTTCGATTTCCTGGCGCCGGAAAAGATCAGCGCGGGCAAGGTCCGCTCGGTGCTGGAATCCTTCGGCAAAGTCGCCAGCGACGGCTGGTCGTGCTGGGCCTTCTCCAACCACGACGTGATGCGCCCGGCCTCGCGCTGGGCCGCCAATGAGGCCGACCCGACCGCCTACCTCAAGGTCATCTCGGCGCTGCTGATGTCGTTGCGCGGTTCGGTCTGCATCTACCAGGGCGAGGAGCTTGGGCTCGGTGAGGCAGAGCTGCGGTTCGAGGATCTGCAGGATCCCTACGGCATCCGCTTCTGGCCGGAATTCAAGGGCCGCGACGGCTGCCGCACGCCAATGGTGTGGGATGGCAGCGCCAAGAATGGCGGCTTCTCCCAGGCAAAGCCCTGGCTGCCGGTGCCGGCCAAGCATCTGGCGCAAGCGGTCAATGTCCAGCAGGGCGACGAGGCTTCGCTGCTCGAGCACTACCGGCGCTTTCTCACCTTCCGGCGTGCCCATCCGGCGCTCGCCAAGGGCGACATCACCTTCATCGAAAGTGAGGGCGACACCGTCGCCTTCACGCGCCGCGCAGGCAACGAGCAGATCGTCTGCGTCTTCAATCTGGGAGCCGGGCCGGCCAAGGTTGACCTTGGCGGCCGATCGCTGCAACCTCTGCCCGGGCACGGATTTTCGGGGCAGGCGAACAGCGGTTCCATCGAGCTTGGCGGCTACGGCGCCTGGTTCGGGCGTCTCGACTGAATTCCAATCACTGGAGGAAACCAAATGGCCGATGTCACGCTAAGACAAGTGAAGAAGTCCTACGGCAATCTGAACATTCTCCACGGCATCGACCTCGATATTAAATCGGGCGAGTTCATCGTCTTCGTCGGCCCGTCGGGCTGCGGCAAGTCGACATTGCTGAGATCGATCGCCGGGCTCGAGGAAATCACCTCCGGCGAGCTCAGAATAGCCGGCGAAGTGGTGAACGACGTGCCGCCGTCGAAACGGGGCATCGCCATGGTGTTCCAGTCCTACGCGCTCTACCCGCACATGACCGTCTACGACAACATGGCGTTCTCGATGAAGATCGGCAAAGAGAACAAGGCCGAGATCGACCGCCGCGTGCGTCAGGCCGCCGAGATCCTGCAGCTGACCAAATATCTCGACCGCCTGCCCAAGGCGATGTCGGGCGGCCAGCGCCAGCGCGTCGCCATCGGCCGGGCCATCGTGCGCAATCCGAAGGTGTTCCTGTTCGACGAGCCGCTTTCGAACCTTGATGCGGCGCTGCGAGTCGCCACCCGCATCGAAATCGCCAAGCTCAAGGAATCGATGCCCAACACGACCATGATCTACGTCACCCACGACCAGGTCGAGGCAATGACGCTCGCCGACCGCATCGTGGTGCTCAAGGACGGCCATATCGAGCAGGTCGGCACGCCGATGGACCTCTACAAGAAGCCCGGCAATCTGTTCGTTGCGCAATTCATCGGCTCGCCGGCCATGAATATCCTGCCCGCAACCATCGACAAATCAGGCAATCCGACCGTCGTCAGCCATGTCGGCGGACGCAAGGCAACCGTGCCGATCGCGACGCCGGCTTCGGCAAAGGGCGCTGCGGTGAGTTTTGGCGTGCGGCCGGAGGACCTGATCATCGCCAGCGGCGCGGACTATCTGTTCGAGGGGACGGTCGACTATGTCGAGCAGCTCGGCGAGGTGCAGCTGGTCTATGTCGACATCGGTCGCGCCGACCTGCCGCTGGTGACCAAGCTGCCCGGCAATGTCGAGGTCAAGCGCGGTTCGACATTGCGGCTGAGCGCCAATGGCGAGGACCTGCATCTCTTCGACGCTGACGGACGGTCGTTTGCCCTTCATGAGGCTGAAGC
>NZ_RZPQ01000793.1:0-2642 GCF_003999135.1 Mesorhizobium sp. M7A.F.Ca.CA.004.06.1.1
GATCCAGGTGATCGGCATCGGCCATCAGAAATCGCAAGGCGTGAAGTCGGGTGTCGTGGTTGACCTCGATAGGGCGGAACATGCCATCCGCCTTTCCGTCGACGCGGCCGAGCGCATGGCCGGGCTAACGGTCGATTCGCTGATCGTCAACATGACGGCCGGCCGGCTGAAGAGCGAAGCCTTCTCCGCCACCATCAATCTAGGCGGCCACGAGGCCGACGAGGCCGACATCAAGCGCGTTCTCGGTGCCGGCGCCAAGCAGGCGCTGAAGGCCGAGCGCGAGGTGATCCATTCGCTTCCCGTCGGTTTCTCGCTCGATGCCGAACGCGGCGTGCGCGATCCGCGCGGCATGGTCGGCGACGCACTCGGCGTCGACATGCATGTGCTGACCGGCGACGCCGCGCCGATGCGCAATCTGGAGCTTTCCATCAACCGTTCGCATCTGTCGGTCGAGCGCATGGTGGCGACGCCCTATGCCAGCGGCCTGGCGGCCTTGGTCGACGACGAGCTGGAAATGGGCGCGGCCTGCATCGACATGGGCGGCGGCACGACGACGATCTCGGTGTTTTCGGAAGGCAAGTTCGTCCATGGCGACGCCATCGCCATCGGCGGCAACCACGTCACGATGGACATGGCCAAGGGGCTGTCGACCTCGCTCGATGCCGCCGAACGGCTGAAGGTGATGCATGGCTCGGCACTGCCGGGCAGCGCCGACGACCGCGACCTGGTCTCGATCCAGCCGATCGGCGACGACGGTGACGTGCCCTTGCAGATCCCGCGCTCGGTGATGACGCGCATCGTGCGCGCCCGCATCGACGAGACGCTCGAACTGCTGCGCGACCGGCTGAACAAGTCCGGCTATGGCAATGCAGTGGGCAAGCGTGTGGTTCTTACCGGTGGCGCCAGCCAGCTTGCCGGCCTGCCGGAGGCGGCGCGCCGCATCCTGGGACGCAATGTGCGCATCGGCCGCCCGCTCGGCGTGGCCGGTCTGCCGGAAGCGGCGAAGGGGCCGGCCTTCTCGGCTGCGGTGGGGCTTCTGATCTATCCGCAGATGGCGAGCTTCGAGAGCCATCCGGCGAAAGGAATTTCCGGTCTCAAAATGACCGGAACGGGCGGAAAACTGCATCGCATGAGTCAGTGGTTGAGAGACAGTTTCTAAAATTGACGGGGACAGCCCCATAGGCGGCCGCGGCGGCGAAGCGGCGTGAAAGGCAAAGGACGGAGACAATGACCATCAATCTGCAAAAGCCGGACATCACCGAGCTTAAGCCGCGCATCACCGTGTTCGGTGTCGGCGGCGGCGGCGGCAATGCCGTCAACAACATGATCACCGCCGGTCTGCGCGGTGTCGAGTTCGTGGTGGCCAACACCGACGCGCAGGCGCTGACCATGTCGAAGGCCGGCCGCCTGATCCAGCTCGGCGCGCATGTCACCGAAGGCCTTGGCGCCGGCTCGCAGCCGGAAGTCGGCCGTGCGGCGGCGGAAGAGTGCATCGATGAAATCCTCGATCACCTGACCAACACCCATATGTGCTTCGTCACCGCCGGCATGGGCGGCGGCACCGGCACCGGTGCTGCTCCGGTCGTTGCCCGCGCAGCGCGCGAAAAGGGCATCCTCACCGTCGGCGTCGTCACCAAGCCGTTCCACTTCGAAGGCCAGCGCCGCATGAAGACAGCGGATTTCGGCATCGAGGAATTGCAGAAATGCGTCGATACGCTGATCGTCATCCCCAACCAGAACCTGTTCCGGCTGGCCAATGACAAGACCACCTTCGCCGATGCCTTCGCCATGGCCGACCAGGTGCTCTATTCCGGTGTCGCCTGCATCACCGACCTGATGGTCAAGGAAGGCCTGATCAATCTCGACTTCGCCGACGTCCGTTCCGTCATGCGCGAGATGGGCAAGGCGATGATGGGCACCGGCGAGGCTTCCGGCGAGGGCCGCGCGATGGCCGCCGCCGAAGCGGCGATCGCCAACCCGCTGCTCGACGAGACATCGATGAAGGGCGCCAAGGGCCTGCTGATCTCGATCACCGGCGGCCGCGACCTGACGCTGTTCGAAGTCGACGAAGCCGCGACCCGTATCCGCGAGGAAGTCGACCAGGACGCCAACATCATCCTGGGCGCCACTTTCGACGAGGAACTCGAAGGCGTCATCCGCGTCTCGGTGGTTGCCACCGGCATCGACAAGTCGGCGGCTGAAATCGCCGCCGCGCCGATCTCGATCCGCACGGCGCCTCCGAAGCCGGCCAGCCGCCCGGCGGCTCAGATCGCGGAGGTTCGTCCGGCGCCTGTCCAGCAGGCGGCATACGAGCCACGCGCTATCGACCCGGTCGCGGAAGCCATCCATCTGGCCGAAGCCAATGCGGCGGCCATGGCGCAGGCGCGCCCGGCCCCGGTCGCCCACGCTGAAGATTTCCGCCCGCAGAGCAAGATCTTCCAGGCGCCGCCCGCCCAGCCGATGCCGCAGCCGGTGGTCCAGCAGATGCAGCCGGCCCCGCAGCCGCGCGAGATGCTGCAGCGCGAGGCGCCGCAGCCGGTTGCCATGGCGCCGCAGCGCATGCCGCGCGTCGAGGA
Source organism: Mesorhizobium sp. M7A.F.Ca.CA.004.06.1.1 (assembly GCF_003999135.1). Classification (NCBI taxonomy): domain Bacteria; kingdom Pseudomonadati; phylum Pseudomonadota; class Alphaproteobacteria; order Hyphomicrobiales; family Phyllobacteriaceae; genus Mesorhizobium; species Mesorhizobium sp. M7A.F.Ca.CA.004.06.1.1. The sequence goes on from NZ_RZPQ01000793.1 coordinate 2,577, forward strand.
CTTTCCGCCGGTCGTCAAGGCCGAGGTGGATGCCAAGAGCCGCCCGGTCGACCACGAGAACAACAG
>NZ_RZPQ01000794.1:0-2640 GCF_003999135.1 Mesorhizobium sp. M7A.F.Ca.CA.004.06.1.1
GGTTTTGCGGCCAACAGTAGCCAGCCGCCGAGGCGGAGCCCTGACAGCTTCGGCAACCAGGCTATTTGCCAGTCCGGCAACGCCTGAGATTTCGCGCCAAGCGCTTCGAGCGCCGACCAGCAGAAAATAATCGGCCAACCGGCGATTGCATTTGGGATCGTCGGGTGCGGAATCACGCGCATCCCTGCGCTTCTTCAGCTCAGCAGTGCCAACCAAATCGAGGTGACGTGCATGAGAGGCACGTCAGCCCCGTTTGAATTACGTCTCCGCCAAGTCGCCCAAAGCATCGATTAGCGGCTGGATCTCGCCTTCATAATTCTTCCAGCGCTTGACAGACGATTTGTAGATGGGTTGGCGAACCTGCCAGCGGCTGGGCGTGTTGACCGAACCATCCCTGTCGAAAAAACGCAGGCAGGCGTCATCCCAGGGCAGCCCAAGGTAATCTATGAGGCGGCGTGACTGCGCCTCCTGATCCTCGACGAGCGTTTCGTAGCGGTTTTCGAAGATCAGGCCCGGGAAAACCTCGTTCCAATGCTGCATCAGACGGTCATATTCGCGATAGTACAGACCGAGTGTCTTCAGGTCGGTGTTGTAACTGTGCCCCTCGCCGAATTTCAAGACATAGCAAGAGACGCAATTGTCGATCGCGTCACGGCGGCAATGGATGATCTTTGCGTTGGGGAAGAGAAGGCCAATCAAACCGATCAGTTCAAAATTATGCGGCATCTTATCGACGATCCTAAGTGCCGCGGGCGCCCGCTCCTTCAGATAGGACAAATGCTCCTCGGCCAATGTTCGGGACAAGCCTTTTGTGATCGACGCGACCGCCGAGTCCAAATCTCCGGCTGACGACCTTCTGAGTTCAATCGCATTCGCCACCCGCCTAAGCTTCATTAGTTCGCCCGCGCCGTGTACATCAGGATGACTGGCGCAGATCTGTTCCGTAAGAGTTGTGCCTGAGCGAGGCATGCCGACCACGAACACGGGAATTTCCGAAGGATTTCCGTAATCGGCCTTGGCAGCCAGCATCTCAGGCGTGAAGGTCGCAATCAGTGAGTCTATCCAGCGACGGTATTGGTCGATATCGAAGTTGCGGCCTGATGCCTGTTTCGACTTGTTGAAATGGTCGAATGCATCCTTATAGCGTTTGAGATCATTCAGCACCTTGCCGGCCGCCAGATGAAGGTTCTCGGCACCATCCGGTTCAAGCTTCGGATTTCCAAGTTCGCCAAGAATGGCTTTGAGCTCCTTAGGCTCTTCGGTGAATTTTTGTGTCTGCACGAGGTCATTGTACGCCGCCGGCACCTTGATACGACGTTCGATTGCCTCCTGAAGATAGGCGGCAGCTTCAACCATCCGTCCCACGCTGGTGAGCGCGCGAGCCAGTCCGATCCGCACCTTTGGATGATCCCGGTTTATTTTTAGTGCCTTCTCATAAAGCGGCAAAGCCATCTCAGGTTTGTCAAAGTCGATATAAGCGTCCCCCAATGCACAAAGTGCTTCGATAAGATCTGGCTGCAACTCCAAGGCGTATTGCATATGTCTGATTGCTGGCGAATATTCGCTGACCTTCACATAGGCCGAAGCCAGCCCAAGGTGGTAGTAAGGGTTTTTTGGCTCCTCGCCGACCGCGCGTGCGAAATATCGCAAGGCCGCCTCATCGTCGTAGCCCAGGCACACGGTCCCCAAGATATACAGGGCAAGTGGATGGTTGGGCGTACGCGCCAGAACTTGCAGGCATAAGTCCTGAGCTTCGCCGAGCCGTTTGACTTGCTGAAACTGATATGCCTGCTGCAGCAACGCCTCGTCGGCCTGCGCACGCGAAAGCGAATTCGCTTTCGGAAGATTCGGTTGCGGGAATTTGGGTTTCGGTCCGGTTTGGACCTTCAGGTGCTTGGACCAGGCAGGCGGCAGACGATTGTTCATTGCGTCTCGCTAGCAAAAAGATACGCAGGAATCCAGCGTTACGATTGCGGACCGCCGGGTGCTTGCACGGCCAAGTCGGCCACGCTAGCAAGAAGGCCCTTTTTCAAGCGAGCTTCCGCCATGCACCAGCGCCCTCCCCTCATGCCGCTCATCGCAGCGCTTCCTTCGACGGTGCCGTTTGTCGGCCCCGAAGCGCAGGAGCGCGAGCGTGGCCGCGCTTTCCGCGCCCGCATCGGCGCCAATGAGAGCAGCTTTGGTCCCTCGCCGCGCGTCACCGCCCGGATGGCCGAGATCGCCGGCGACATGTGGATGTATTGCGATCCCGACAATCACGATCTGAAGGTGGCGGTCGCCGCGCATCACGGCGTAGAGGCCGAGAACGTCGTTGTCGGCGAAGGCATAGATGGCCTGCTCAGCCTGGTGGCACGCATGTATGTCGCGCCTGGTGACGCGGTGGTTACCTCGCTCGGCGCTTACCCGACCTTCAACTTCCACATTGCCGGTGTCGGCGGGCGGCTGGTGACAGTCCCTTACGAGAACGACCGGGAAAGCCTGGATGGCCTGCTGGCGGCGGTGCGTAGGGACAAGGCCCCGCTGGTCTATCTCTCCAACCCCGACAATCCAATGGGTAGCTGGTGGGAGGCGAGCGAGATCATCCGCTTCATCGAGGCGCTGCCGCAAACCACCATGCTGGTGCTCGACGAGGCCTATGGC
>NZ_RZPQ01000795.1:0-2636 GCF_003999135.1 Mesorhizobium sp. M7A.F.Ca.CA.004.06.1.1
GGCCGGCTGTTCCTTCGATGCCTTCCAGCGCGATTGCCCGGCCGCCAACCGCGATCGCCGCCTGGCCGACATCCAGCGCCCCGATGGCCTTTGCTGCCGCAAGGCCTGCCTCAATATCGCGCCAGTCCAATTTTCGCGGTTCGGCCTTGGTCAGCACGCCTTCGGCGGCGACAAGATTCGGCACTACTTCGTGGGCGCCAACGACCTTTACTCCGCGCGCTTCGAGGCCTCGTGCCAAGACCTTCAGAAGACCATCGTCGCCACGCGCGAGCGCCATGACGACCAAAGGAATCACCGCGAGCAGGCTGAGACTGGGGCGCAGCGCAAGCAATCGCGGCCGGCGCTTGATCTCGCCTGCAAGCACCAGATGGGTGATCCGGTGCCGCCGCAGCAAAGGGACGAGCGAGCCTATACCTTCCAGAGCGAGGCTTTCGTGATCGTATCGGGAGAGTTCCGCGATGCGGTCGACCTCGCCTTCCATCAGGATGACGAAGGGCGGATAACCTTGTTCAGCCGAACCGGCCGCGACTTCGACCGGCAGACTGCCGCCGCCGGCAATGATGCCGACCCTGGAGCCCGGCGGAAGATCAAGACGCGCAGCCGCTGTCTCAGTCTTCGTCATCGACATCGTCGCCATCGCCGCCCTTGAGCGACGGCACAGCATAATGCCGCTTGCCGCGACTGCTGATGAAATCGATGATCTTCATGGCGGTCGGCGACGACGCGAACTCCGCCTTGGCGAACTCGATGTTCTCGCCAACGGTGCGGGAACGATCGAAGATCATCCTGTAAGCCTTGCGCAGTACAAGGATTTCGGACCTTGGCAGGCCGGAGCGCTTGAGGCCGATGATGTTGAGGCCGCGTAGGCTGGCGCGGTTGCCGACCGCTATGGCAAAGGGGATGACATCGCCGACGATCGCGGAGCAGCCGCCGAGAAAGGCGTTGTCGCCGATGCGGACAAACTGATGCACTGCGGTCAGGCCGCCGATATAGACATTGTTGCCGACCTCGCAGTGGCCGCCCAGCGTTGCACCATTGGCGAACGTCGCATTGTTGCCGACGACGCAATCATGGGCGATATGGGCGTAGGCAAGGAAATTGCCATTGTCGCCGACCGTCGTCTCGCCGCGGCTGGAATCGGTGCCGAGATGCATGGTCACGCCTTCGCGGATCGTGCAGTTCCTGCCGATGACCAAGGTGGTGCGACCGCCCTTGTGCTTGGTGTTCTGCGGCGGTGCGCCCAATGTCGCCATCGGATAGACCTTGGTCGAGGCACCGATCGACGTCGCGCCCATCACCGAGACATGACTGACCAGTTCGACGTCGTCGCCGATCACCACATCGGCACCGACATGGCAGAACGGCCCGATGCGTGCACCTTGGCCGATTTGGGCGCCTTCCTCGACAATGGAGGACGCATGAATGGATGTCTTGATTTTCATAAGCACTCGATCGTCAGTCGCTGGTGACCATCATGGCTGAAATCTCGGCCTCGGCCGCCTTGGCGCCGTCGACCATGGCTTCACAAGCGAATTTGAGCAGGTTGCCGCGTTTCTTGATTTTCTTGACATGGATCTTCAACTGGTCGCCGGGAACCACCGGTTTGCGGAATTTGGCGTTGTCGATGGTCAGGAAATAGACCAGCGACGGCTTTTCGGTACCCAGGCTGCGGATACAGATGGCGCCGGCCGTCTGCGCCATCGCCTCGACGATGAGCACACCCGGCATGACCGGCTGCTCAGGGAAATGGCCCTGAAAATGCGGCTCGTTTATGGTCACGTTCTTGATGCCGACGGCGGATTCGTCGCCATCGATGTCGACGATACGATCGATCATCAGGAACGGATAGCGGTGCGGCAGGAGCTTCATCAGCCCCATAATGTCGACTGCCTCCAGCGTCGTCGACGCGATCATGTCAGCCATTGCCTCCCTCGCCCTGTTTGCGGGTCCTGGCGAGCTTGCGCAGCATGGCTATCTCCCGCATGGCTTCCGCCATCGGCTGTGCCGGATAGCCGCCCCAGATCTCGCCTGCAGGGACATTGCTCATAAATCCACTTCTTGCGGCAAGCTTGGCCCCTGTCCCTATGGTCAGGTGATCCGCAAGCCCGACGCCGCCGCCCATGGTGACATTGTCACCCACGACCACAGAACCCGAAATACCCGAAAGCCCGGCTATTATGCAATTGCGGCCGATGCGGACGTTATGGGCGATCTGCACGAGATTGTCGATCTTGGTGCCCTGGCCGATGATCGTATCGGACATGGCGCCGCGATCGACGGTGGTGTTGGAGCCGATCTCGACATCATCCTGAATAACGACACGGCCGATCTGCGGCACGCGTTCTGGACCCTTGGCCCCGCCGACGAACCCAAAACCATCCTGGCCTATCCTCGCGCCGCCATGAATGATGACGCGATTGCCGATCAAGGCATACTGGATGCTGGCTCCTGGACCGACATAGCCGTCGCGGCCGATCTGGCAGGATTGTCCAATAACCGCATTTGGGGCGATGACGGTGCCGCTGCCGATCGAAGCACCTGGCCCGATCACCGCGCCGGCCTCGATGACGGCACCGGCTTCGACATGCGCGGTCGCATCGACATGAGCGTGCGGCGAGACGCCGGTTTCACTGGTC
>NZ_RZPQ01000796.1:0-2633 GCF_003999135.1 Mesorhizobium sp. M7A.F.Ca.CA.004.06.1.1
AAACAAGACGTTAGCCGTGCCGTGGCTGAAATGGCGCAAAGGATGAGCCGTGTTGGGCCAAGCGCTAAGGTCAGTCGGGAACGCTGGTCTGCAAGGCGAGTGCGTGCAGCACGCCGCCCATATTCCCTTTCAGCGCGTCATAGACCATCTGGTGCTGCTGCACGCGGCTTTTCCCCCGAAAGCTCTCGGCCACCACCTCGGCCGCATAATGGTCGCCGTCGCCGGCGAGATCGCGGATCGTCACCTTGGCGTCCGGAATGCCGTCCTTGATCAGTTTTTCGATGTCGTGGGCATCCATTGCCATGGCAAAATCCTGTTTCGAGCGGCCGGTGTCAGGCCATAAGATGAGAGTCGGGCGAGCCTAAAGCCTTTCCGGTCCGGATTGAAGCCGTTCTGTCCCACCAACGGCAAGACGGCCCGACGGCTTCAGAGAAAGACTAGGCCGGTGGGCTTGCTTCATCCTCGGCAACGTCGTCGCGTGTCGAGAAAGCACGGCCAAGGCTAAAGGCCAGCACATAGAGCGGCGCGTTGAGCACAAGGCCGACAATGGGGAGATAGCTCGTCATTTGCCAAGCCGGTGAGAAGAACCCTTGGCCATAACCGTCGCAGATGAGCGACGAGCCGTACTCCCACAACGCGCCTACGACCACCGCGCTGGCAAAAAGCTTGATGCAGGTGACGATATGCCTTGCCCGTGCCGGATCCGGCGCCAGGCGGTCCCACAGAACCAGGCAGATGATCGGGACCGCGTAGATGAGATTCTGCGCGATGAGCATGGGGATGGCGCCATTGGCCGCGGCAAGGAACTCCGCGCGCGTTTCCAGCCGCATGCACACCTCGCTCGAGGTTGTCGACAGCAGGAAAAAGACGAACGGTCCCAGGAACCAGAAGAAGAACAACGACGGCCAGAAGACGACTGCAATCAGCGCCCGACCAGCCAGTTTCCTGTGATTGATCATGAGTTTCCCGAAAAACCGTTCCCACTTTTCGGGATCATGCTCTCGTCAACTGGCCTGGTCCATGAAGCGGGGGAACCAGCCTTCGTGCGCCGCGGAGAGTTCGCTGACCGGGATTGCCCTGGCGTCGCCAAGCTTCAGCGCGCTGCCCCCGGTCGAGCCGATCCACGGCGCGAAGATGCCGAGTTCGCCCTGCTGCTTGCGAATGGCGTCCCATTCGTCACCATGCGGATCGATCGACAGCGTCAGGAGATAACGGCCCTGGTCCTCGCCGAACCAGACCGGGATCGGGTCGGTGCCGACAAGACCGGGAACGGCGGCGCCGATTCCGGACGCCATCGCCATCTCGGCAAGTGCAACGGCGACACCGCCATCGGAAACGTCGTGCGCCGCCGTGACGATGCCGGATGCGATGAGCGCGCGCACATGGTCACCGACGCGCTTCTCATGCTCGAGGTCGACCGGCGGCGGCGGGCCATCCGTGCGGCCGTGTACGTCACGCATATAGACCGATTGCCCGAGATGCGTTCCCCAGGACGCGGGTGCGCCGACCAGCAAGATCATCTGGCCCTCGGCCGCAAAGCCGGTCCGCACCATCTTCGACCAGTCGGCGATCAGCCCGACGCCGCCGATGGTCGGGGTTGGCAGGATGCCCTGGCCGTTGGTCTCGTTGTAGAGCGAGACATTGCCGGAGACGATCGGGAAGCCGAGCGCGCGGCAGGCGTCGCCGATGCCCTTCACCGCGCCGACCAACTGGCCCATGATCTCGGGCCGTTCCGGGTTGCCGAAATTGAGGTTGTCGGTGGCGGCCAGCGGCAGAGCGCCGGTGGCGGTCAAATTGCGCCAGCATTCGGCCACCGCCTGCTTGCCGCCCTCATAAGGGTCGGCCTCGCAATAGCGCGGCGTCACGTCGGAGGAGAAGGCGAGCGCCTTGGTCGCATGGCCTTCGACCCGGACCACGCCGGCATCGCCGCCTGGAAGCTGCAGCGAATTGCCCTGGATCAACGTGTCATACTGCTCCCAGACCCAGCGGCGCGAAGACAGGTCGGGCCCGCCGAGCAGCTTCAGCAGCGCGTCGGCAACGTCGGCTTGCGGAATGTCATTGGCGGCCAGCGGCGCCGGCTTTTTCGGCTCGACCCACGGCCGGTCATATTCCGGAGCCTTGTCGCCGAGATCCTTGATCGGCAGATCGGCGACCTGATCCCCCTGGTGCAGCACGCGGAAGCGCAGATCGTCGGTGGTCTTGCCGACGATGGCGAAGTCGAGCCCCCATTTGTGGAAGATCGCCTCGGCTTCCTTTTCCTTTTCCGGGCGCAGCACCATCAGCATGCGCTCCTGGCTTTCCGACAGCATCATCTCGTAGGCGCTCATGCGCTCTTCGCGCACCGGCACCTTGTCGAGATAGAGCTCGATGCCGAGGTCGCCCTTGGCGCCCATTTCGACCGCCGAGCAGGTGAGGCCGGCGGCACCCATGTCCTGGATGGCGATGACGGCGCCCGAGGCCATCAGTTCGAGGCTGGCTTCCAGCAGGCACTTTTCGGTGAAGGGATCGCCGACCTGCACTGTCGGGCGCTTCTCATCGATCTTGTCGTCGAATTCGGCCGAGGCCATGGTGGCGCCGCCGACACCGTCGCGGCCGGTCTTGGCGCCGAGATAGACGACCGGCAGGCCGACACC
>NZ_RZPQ01000797.1:0-2622 GCF_003999135.1 Mesorhizobium sp. M7A.F.Ca.CA.004.06.1.1
TCCCGAGGGTCGACCATATTCGTCATCGCCGGGGAGGAGGTCGGCTTTGACGAAATTCCTTTCGCCATTTTTAAAAGGGGCGAAACCTCTGGAGCAAATTCGTTTTACTCCGGGGAAACAGCGCCCGCCGCGGGAGGAGGTGCAGCGGGCGCCGTTTTTGTGGCCAACCCTCGGGAGGAGGTGAGGGTCGGGCCTATTCGTCATCGCCGGGGAGGAGGTCGGCTTTGACGAAAACTCTTTCGCCGTTTGAAAGGGGCGAAACCTTTTGGGGCAAAATTCCTTTTGCCCCGGGTAACAGCGCCCGCCGCGGGAGGAGGTGCGGCGGGCGCCGTTTTGGTGGTCAACCCTCGGGAGGAGGTGAAGGTTGACCGGATCCGTCAGGGTCGGGGAGGAGGTCGACCCTGGCGAAATTCTGGTTAGATCGCCTGGCGGGCGATGATCTTGATTTCGTCGCGGACGATACCGAGATCATGCAGCTGGCGGTTGGAAAGGCGACCCAGCTCGGTAACCGTCTCGCGATAAACGCGCCAGTTACGATAATTGCGGATCAGGTTCATTGTCGTTCTCTTTTTCAAAACTGGTTCGGACCATTCGCGGTCCGAAGAATTAGACCGCCTTGCGAGCGACGTAAGGAATGTCGCTGCGGCTGATGCCGAGGTCGGTCAGTTCACGGTTGCTCAGGCGGCTCAGCTCGGACACGGTGTCCCTGTAGCGGCGCCAGTTGCGGTAGTTGCGGATCAGGTTCATGGTAGTTCTCGTTTCGTCTTTCTTGCGGATCATTCCGTTTGTGTACGAACTATAAATAGGCGGACCCATATCGATTTAAAAGCGCTATGGCTGCATGGCAGCAATGCAAATTGTGCAATGCAGCATTAACGGGCGTTCACGGACCTGACACAAAGAAACCCGAATCGGAAAATGCCGCCGCGTCAGCGGTTTGACCGGATCGGCTGAAAAAAAGACCGAACTGGGGGAGTGGCAGCATGGCGAGTTATTCGTCGCGGGTCAGGGCGGATATCGCGCGTTGGCTGCAGGCCGGGCTGATTGACGCCGCCACAGCCGATTCGCTTTCGCGCGATGTCGAGGCCAACGAGCGCAAGTCGCTCAGCTTCGGCTCTATCCTGGCGATGATGGCTGCCGTGCTGTTCGGAGCCGCCATCCTGATTTTCGTCGCCGCCAATTGGGACGCGACCCCGCGGCTGGCGCGCGTGGCGGCACTGTTTGCCGTCATCCTTGGTGGCTATGTCGGCGGCGCGGTGCTGAAGGCCCGCGACCATGCGGCGATCGGCGAAGCGCTCTGGATCGTGGCGGCTGCGGCTTTCGGCGGCTCGATCGCGCTGATCGGCCAGATGTATCATCTCTCGGGCGACGAGGCCTCGGCTCTGGTCACCTGGGGCGCCGGAACGGCGCTGGCGGCGGTGGCGCTGCGTTCTAATCCGCTGACGGTCGCTTCGGTCGGCATCGCCGATGCCTGGCTGTTCCTGAAAGGCTTCGACTACTACAGCCGCAGCGAATTTCCGCATGCCTTCTTGATCATGGCGATCGTGCTGTTTGCCGTCTCGTTCTGGACCCGCAGCCAGGCGGCTCGCCACCTGATCATCCTGTCGGTTCTGTTCTATCTTGTGCTGCTGGTCACCAACCACGACACGCTGCAGGTGGCGATCCCGCTGGTCGTCGTCTCGGCGCTGCTGTTCGCGGCCTCGGTCTTCGCGCCGGATCCAGTCGACCGGGTCGTGCAGCTCGGCGGCCGCTTGCCCTTGCACGCACTGCTCGGCTTCCTCACCGGCCTCGCAATGATTCAGTTCGAACTCGCCGACGAGAGCACCTACAACAGCGGTTTTGCCCTCGCTTCGGTGATCGCGCTTGCCGGCATTGTCGCCGCAATCGTGCTGGCAGGGCGGGAAAGCCGTGGGCTGCGCTGGTTTGCCTATCTCGGCTTCGCCTTCGAACTCGCCATCATCTATGTGGTGACCTTGCAATCGATGCTCGATACGGCCGGCTTCTTCCTGGCCGCCGCGGTGCTGCTCGGCATCCTTGCGATCGTCATCATCCGCGTGGAAAAGCGTATGAAAGGTCCAGATGCCAAAGGAGCCACGGCATGATCACCGGGAAAAGGCTTGTCATCTCGGCACTGGTGCTGGCGCTCGTCCAGATCGGCTTCCTGAGCTGGATCATCGCCGGCCGCGCGGCGATCCTGCGCAACGGCAAAGAGGTGCTGCTGAAGATCGAGCCCGTCGATCCGCGCGACCTCCTGCGCGGCGACTATATTATCCTGGGCTACGATATTTCGCGCATACCGGTGAAAATGATCGCCAACATTCCACCCGACAAACTCTCAAGCGACGACACCACGATAGTCGTCCGCTTGAACAAGGGGTCCGACAACTATTGGCAGCCGACGGCCGCCTGGTTCGGCAAGGCGCCGACGCCCGCCGCTGCCGACGAGGCCGATATATCAGGCCACGTCGCCGAGGGCTGGGACCTTCGCGGCGAAGAGGCGACCATCGCGCCGGACTACGGTATTGAGCGCTTCTATTTGCCGGAAGGCGAGGGGATGGCGATCCAGAACGATATGCGGGTGCGGCCATTCGGCATCCGTCTTGCGCTCGCCGGCGACGGCAC
>NZ_RZPQ01000798.1:0-2620 GCF_003999135.1 Mesorhizobium sp. M7A.F.Ca.CA.004.06.1.1
CCTTCCTGGCCAAGGCCGACGTCAAGGAATTGTCGCAGCGCGCCCGTTTGCTGAAGAAGCAGATCGCCAAGAAGACCGCCGAACAGGCTGCCGCTTAAAACAGTTCAAAGGCGGGGGACGACCGCCCTGGCCAACCTCTTGTTGGCCTAGGCATCGGATCGAAGCCGCAAGGTTTCGGCAACCCGATGCTTAAATTACGAAGCTAGCGTAATCCGATTTCGGAATACGTTCCGCTGGTTCCATTACCCAGGATAAAAAAATGACTTTCTTCTCGCGATACTTGCCCTTCGTGGCCGCCATGACGCTTGTCGTCGTGGCATCGAACATTCTCGTGCAATTCCCGATGCAGGGCCAGATCGGCGGCCTCTCGCTGGCCGACCTTCTGACCTGGGGGGCCTTCACCTATCCCTTCTCGTTTCTGGTCACCGACCTCGCCAACCGCCGTTACGGCCCCACTGTGGCGCGCCGGATCGTCTTTGTCGGCTTCATGACGGCGGTGATCTGCTCGATCCTTGTCCCGCCCTTCCTGTTCCGTCACGGCCTGATCGAATTCGAGACCGCCGCCGACCGGCTGGTGCGGATCGCGGCCGCGTCCGGAGCGGCGTTCCTTGCCGCGCAATTGCTCGATGTGACTGTCTTCAACCGGCTGCGCCGCCAGAGCTGGTGGCGGGCGCCGATCGTCGGCACGCTGGTCGGGTCGGTGTTCGACACAGCCGTGTTCTTCACCGTCGCGTTCTCGGCCGCCTTTGCCTTCGCTGGTCCCAACGACGGCTTTGCGTTGGAAAACGCACCCTTGATGGGCGTGTTCCATGTCGACGCGATGCGTTGGATCTCCTGGGCGCTGGGCGACCTCAGCGTGAAGCTGATCATCGCCGTGGTGGCGTTGATCCCCTACCGTCTGCTCGCGGCCCGCTGGAGCCAGCCCGCGGTTGCGGCTTAAACCATGATCCCGAAAAGTGGGACCCGATTTTCGGAAAAGATCATGGTCGGACAAAGATCATGATCCCGTGGGTTCAGCTCGATTCGGCAAAGACCCCGGACGGCGGACAAGAACTTCGCCTCAAGCGGCGCGGCACCGAATTCTCGATCATGCTGGGCACCAACGAGCTCATGAACAGCCGCCTCAGCGGTTCCGAGGAAGCGCTGGCAAAACTGTCCTGTGAGCGGATTGCCGGCCATAGCCGGCCCACAATCCTGATCGGTGGGCTTGGCATGGGTTTTACCTTGCGCGCCGCACTCACAGAATTGGCCAATGATGCCGGAATTGTCGTCGCCGAACTGGTGCCCGCCGTCGTCGCCTGGGCACGTGGCCCGATGGCCGAAATCTTTGACGGCTGTCTCGACGATCCTCGCGTCACCATCCAGGAAACCGATGTCGGGCAGTTGATCCGGTCGCGGCCCGCGGCCTGGGACGCCATCCTGCTCGATGTCGACAACGGCCCGGAAGGCATCGTCCACAAATCCAACAACGCACTTTACAGCGTGCAAGGCCTCGCAGCCGCACGCAGCGCCCTGAAACCCGGCGGCGTGCTGGCGGTGTGGTCGCAAGGCCCCGACAGCGGCTTCACGCGGCGGCTGAAGCAGGCAGGCTTCGCGGTCGAAGAGGTCAGTACGCGCGCCAACGGCAAGCGCGGCGCCCGCCATGTCATCTGGATCGCCAACAGGACGTAAGCCGGCTGGCTCAATCCTGGTGGAGAATGAATTCCAGATAGAGGTTGCGCTGCAGGATCGAGTGGTTGTCGTCCGAGATCAGCGACACCATCAGCGCGCCGTCGTCGCGGCTCCAGACGTCGAGCCCTTCCATATTGTCGATCTGGTAGTCCATGTCGGCCTCCAGCAGCACCGGCCCGTCGGCGACCGCGCCCTTCTCGACGCTTTCGCCGTAGATGCGCCGCAGCCGCATCTTGACGCCGCTGGCCATCGAGAAACTGCGCTCCAGAAGCAACAGATCACCATCGGGCAGGAAGGCGCCGTCGGTGATGTCGAAATCGCCATTGCGCTTGACGGTGAAGACGCCCTTGTGCGGCCCATCGATGATGGCGGCATAGATGTTGCCGGCCTTGTCCAGGCTCTTCTCGGAGACCACGACCAGGCCGCCCTCATGCTGGCCGTTGGCATTGGCGTGGGTGACGGTCTCGAAGCCGCGATTCTGGCGCAGCTCGCGGGCCGGCACGACGAAATCCAGCGGCTTGAACGGCGCCTTCATGTCGTTGGGATCGATCTTGAACTGGGCGACGCGGTGGCTGCGCTCGAAGCCGACGGTGGCGATGCCGTCCTTGACCGCGAGACCTTCCGCATCGACCTCCCATTTCCTGTCGATCGGCCGGCCGGTCTGGTCGACCATCTGCTGCATGCGGAAATTCTGGATGCCGGAGGGTCGCTTTTCCGCGTCGCGGACCACCGTGCCGAAGAACCAGAAGCCGGTGTCGGCAACGCCGATGAAGTCACCGCCGGCTGTCAGGAAGCGGAAGGCTGACAGCGCGCCGAAATCGCGTGTCGGCGAGGTCATCTCCAGCCCGCCGACGAATTCGAAAGCGCCGAACTGCTTGTCGGCACGGCCAATGTGGAATTGGGTGATCGGGCGGGCCGAGATTTCGACCGGTTCGACAGAACCAGAGTC
>NZ_RZPQ01000799.1:0-2606 GCF_003999135.1 Mesorhizobium sp. M7A.F.Ca.CA.004.06.1.1
CATGAGGGCGCTGCGACGGTTCTCCTGACCAAACGGGCCGAAAAGCTGCGCAGCCATTCGGGGCAGGTGGCATTTCCCGGCGGCACCATCGATCCGACCGATCCGAGCCCTGAGGCGGCGGCGCTGCGCGAGACTTTCGAGGAGATCGGGCTTGGCCGAGACCGCATCGAGATCATTGGCCGCATGCCCGACTATGTCGCCGGCAGCGGCTACCGCATCGCGCCGGTGCTGGGCATCGTGCGGCCCGGTTTCCAACTGACGCTCAACGCCGACGAGGTCGACGCCGCTTTCGAAGTGCCGCTGCGCTTCCTGATGGACCCGGCCAACCACAAGCGCGACAGCCGCATGTGGAACGATCTCGAATGGTTCTTCTACGACATGCCTTACGGCGAACGGCGCATCTGGGGCGTCACCGCCGGCATCATCCGTACCCTCTATGAAAGGCTTTATGCGTGAGTGTCTCGATCGCGGACAGGGCCGACTGGCTCGGCGACAAGCATCTGCAGCGCCTGCTGTTCGCACTGGCCGAAGGCGGTGAAGAGGCGCGAGTCGCCGGCGGCGCGGTGCGCAACACGCTGATGGGCCAGCCCGTCGCCGACATCGACATCGCCACCACCTGCCTGCCGCAGCAAACCCTCCGCCGCGCCGAAGCGGAAGGGTTCAAGGCGGTGCCAACCGGCATCGAACATGGGACAATCACCGTGGTTGCCGGCGGAAAACCTTATGAAATCACCACCTTGCGCGCCGATATCGAGACCGACGGGCGACGCGCGAAAGTGTCGTTCGGGCGCGACTGGAAGCTTGACGCCGAGCGGCGCGACTTCACCATCAATGCGCTCTATGCCGAGGCCGACGGCAGGGTTGTCGACCTGGTCGGCGGCATTGCCGACATCGAGGCACGCCGGCTGCGCTTCATCGGCGACCCGGAAGCGCGTATCCGCGAGGATTATCTGCGCATCCTGCGCTTCTTCCGCTTCTTCGCCTGGTACGGCGATGGACGGCCGGACGCCGAAGGGCTGAAAGCCTGCGCCCGGCTTAAGGAAGGGCTGGCCCAGCTTTCGGCCGAGCGCATCTGGTCGGAACTGAAGAAGCTCTTGTCGGCGCCCGATCCGTCACGGGCGCTGCTCTGGATGCGGCAGGCAGGCGTCTTGACCGCAGCGCTGCCGGAAAGCGAGAAATGGGGCATCGATGCCATCCATGGGTTGGCCAAGGCCGGGAAGGATCTGGGCTGGGCACCCGACCCGCTGCTCAGACTGGAAGCGATCGTGCCGCCCGATGCCGCTCGCATGAAGACGCTCGCCGAGCGGCTCAAACTCTCGACCGCCGAAGCGGATCGCCTGCGCCACTGGGCGCTTGCCACCGCCGTCGAGCCGAAGACGACCGAGGGCGAACTGGCGAAAAGGCTCTATCGCGGCGACCGGCAGGGGTTTGTCGACCGGCTGCGGCTGTCGCTTGCGGCAGCCAGAGTGCGCGCCGTCGAGGACAATGAGGCGCTGCTCGAAGCCGGTGGCTTTTCGCGCCAGCTTGCCTTCGCCACCAAATGGGAAAAGCCGTTGTTTCCGCTGAAAGGTGCCGATCTCACAGCGCTCGGCGCAACTCCAGGACCGAAACTCGGCGAAATCCTCAGGAATCTCGAGGCGGAATGGGTCGAAGCCGGGTTTACCCCTGATCGCGACGCGCTCCTCAAGCGCGCCGCCGAAGCTTTGAACGCCGGGTAGATCAGGCCGCGTCGCGGCTCTTTTCGATGCGCGAGCGGATCGCCTCGATCATCGTCTCGCGGATGACCGTCTCACCATGCGTCTCGCGCATGTGCTCGACGGCACGGCGCATGACCTCGGCCTCCTCGTCGGCACGCGTGTGCCAGTCACAGCCGGGCACGAGCGACCCGCAGTGAAATTCCTTCATGAGATTTCTCCTTTTCCTCCGTGAAGCCTGGTCGAGGCTCCGGTACTTTTTTTGGCTCATGGTCCGGTTCCAGGGTTTAATCCGCGGACCGCGAGCGGGTGAGAAGCATAACACAGATGGGGCGGCATTGGTTGCGGTCAACGGCAAACAGGCGGAGCAGCGCTGCTCCACCCTCTTAACACTATCCCGAAACAGGACCGGACATCGTCTCATCCTGCTCTGGCGGGCAAGCCATCATTTTGCGGCCTTGACGGCCTCGGCGACCTTGTTCTTGCCCTTCATATCCCATGAGACACGGACTTTTTCACCGACCTGCAGGCCAGGATCCTTGAAGGTCTTGGGAAGCGTAAAAGACGATCCATCGTCGAGGACCAGACTCATGGCCGTTGCGTCAAAGGTCTTGATCGTTCCGGTGGTGTGCTTGACGGCGGCGAATGCCACCGAACCGGAAGCGAGAAGGGCAGCGGCGGCCGCCGAAACAATGATCTTGCGCATTGCGAAGTACTCCTGGAAGTAGGGCATCCCTCTCAATGAGGTGCCCCGCGTCGTCTGGGCCGTCCGGTCGCGTCGGGTCGCGGCTCGCTTTGTCTGACGCAATTCCAGGAAAGTGCGAAACGGCTTTCCGACCCGGCCCCACAAATAGGCCAGTCTTTTCAACGGCCTATTAGACGAAAAAGAAATGTTGCGCCGCACCGTGTGCC
>NZ_RZPQ01000079.1:0-13226 GCF_003999135.1 Mesorhizobium sp. M7A.F.Ca.CA.004.06.1.1
GCGGCCAAACCTCCACCGCGCCACGATAGATCATGTCCACAGCCACATAGAAAATGATCAGCAGGCCGACATAGGCAATCCAGCGGTGGCGATGCAGCAGCTTGGCAATGAAAGTCGCGGCCAGCCCCATCAGGGCGATCGACAGCACCAGGCCGATGATCAGCACCGGAAAATGGTCACGCGCCGCTCCAGCCACCGCCAGCACGTTGTCGAGCGACATCGACACATCGGCGACGACAATCTGCAAGGCAGCCTGGCCAAGGGTCTTGCGCTTCGTCTTGCCGGCGACCGCCTGGTCGTTGTTGAGGTCCGAATTCGACAGTGCCTCGGTCGCTTCCAATTCATCGGCATGGGACGTACGCAACTCGCGATACATCTTCCAGCAGACCCACAGCAGCAGGATGCCGCCGGCGAGCAGCAGGCCGACGATCGCCAGCAGCTTGACGGTAATTGCGGCAAACCCGATGCGCAGCACCGTTGCCGCCACCACGCCGAGAAGAATCGCCTTCTTGCGTTGTTCGGCAGGCAGGCCGGCCGCGGCGAGGCCGATGACGATCGCATTGTCGCCAGCCAGCACGAGGTCGATGGCGATGACCTGGAGCAGGGCGGTCAGACTGGCAGCGCTGAAAAAAATGTCCATCGACAGGAAGCCCTTGCTGATTTGCCGAGTGTTCGTCGATTATCCAGAGGCCCTAACTTGGTGGTCCCCTGGCGTCAAGGGATCACGCGTGGCTGCATCACCGAAGCAGCGTTGCGTCAAGCCGGATCAGGCTTTGCGGCACTCGCCGGCAGCCGGGCAAAACCATGGCCGATCACAAATCAATCGTAGAGATTGTACTTTGCCCAGTCGGCTTCTGGAATCTCGTCCCCGATCCGGTAACGGAGCTGCAGAACTTCCATATGGTCCGGCGCGGTCTGGCACTTGAATTTCAGCCGGTACCACTGCCCCTTGCTGCGAAACGCAGCACCCGAGCTCTTGATTGCATCGGCGCCCATCTCGGGCGTGGCGAAGGCGTAGGCGACGACGCGATCGGCTTCGAACTTGCGATCGTCATGGGTGATGCGGTCGAGCACTTCGGCGTCGCAACGCTGTTCAAGACGGGTTTGGGGATCGAGTTTCATCAGACCGGCGCGCAATGCATTGTCCATTGCGCTGGCTGGAAAACTCAGTGTCACTGACGCCAAGGCGGTCATGCAGAGCTTCTTCATGGGCGGGACAACCAACATATTTTGTCGGAGAAATCAACCGAGCGAACCGCCTCGGACGCCGCGGGAATCTTCAATCATATGGCCGGTGCGTTCAAAATTGCGTGTCGGGATTCGTCGTGCGATGCCTGCGGCCAACGGACCAAAGACGCACGGCCGGCATCGGTGAGATCGTAAAGGCCGCGGTCGACGCGCGCGAACCAGCCATAGACATTGTGCTGCAGGATTTTCGGCGCGATCGGCGTCACCGCCTTCAGATCTCGCGGCCGCCTGGGTCCGTCCGCCATGGCGGCAGCGCAGGCGAGGGCGCTTTGACGATAGGCCGTCATGATCGGATTGCGCGATCCTCCTCCGGCAACCGGATCGCCGCGACGGCGCTGGTGCTCGTCGACCAGACGAGAGCGCCGGCGGGCATTCTTGCGCGGCGCCAGCGCGATCGGGCTGAGAAGCACTTCGACCCGGTCCGTCCCGGTCACACCGAGCAGGCCGAAGCCAAGACGGCGGCAGAGATTGCGGAACCTGGCATCGCTTTCGCGGCCCTTGCCGCGGGCCGACATGCGCGCGGCCAGCCACACCTCGTCGCAGGCCGCCGCGCGATCGACACCTTGCAGCACCAGTTCGAGATTGAACTGCAGCTTCAACTCGCAGATGACGACAACCGGCGGCTCCCCCTCGCGCAACGCAACGACATCGCAGCCGCCGATCTCGCCTTTGACGACGAAGTCGAGGCTTTCGAGGAACCGCTTCACCGGCGCATAGAGTGAGGTTTCGTTCATGCCTCAAGGTTTAGCCGATTCGACGCGAAAAGCCTTCCCGGGGTTCGGCGTTCCACGGCCCGAAAGCGGATCGGGGTGGATACCGCACCGTCGGGCCAGCTGTCAGGCTTCGGTCTTCGGCACTGCCCGGTTCGGCAGCTTCCTGCGGCGCAGGAGCGGATAGCCGATCTGACCGAAATAGGTGGAAGGGATCGGATCGTCGACGCCGTACTTTTCCGGCACCTTGTCGCCGGTGGGATTGTAGGTGCCGAACAGCATGTCGAGGAAAGGCAACTGCCCGGCGAAGTTCTTGTCATAGGCTTCGCGCTGGTTGGCATGGTGCCAGCGATGGAACTGCGGGCTGGCAATCAGCCACTTCAAAGGGCCGAACGGAATCCGCACGTTTGAATGAACAAGCAGCGTGTGTCCAAGGTAGATGGTCGAAAAGACAGCGATCGAGGCTTCCGAGAAGCCGAGGAAAAAGATCGGCGTCAGCGATATTGCCTTTGTGACGATGGCGTCGACGGGGTGATTGTGGAAGGCCCCGAGCCAGTCGAGTTCCTCAATGCCGTGGTGAACGGCATGGAACTTCCAAAGCGCGGGGATTTTGTGGAAGGCCCGATGTGTCCAGTAGACGCCGATATCGGTAATCACGATGATTTCGGCAACCTGCAGCCAGACGGGCTGGCCGCTGACGGCCTGCGTTATCGCCGGCGGGACAAGGAGCGCAGCGGCACCGAGCGCGCCTGCCGCCATCATGACGATGGCCAGCTTTATGATGAAGCCGTTGAACAGCAGATAGATCAGATCGACAGCAAACCCCTTGCGGAAGATCTTCTGCGGCCGCTCGGCAAACAGATGTTCGAACGGAATGAAGATCAGCGCGCAGATCAACAGTGCCTTGATGCCAAAGATATCCATCGATTCGCCTCTGCGCGTCGTCTGCGCCTCCGAGAGGAACCACATCTCCCTTTCCAAAGGCTAAAGGCTCTGTAAGGGCGCTAACGCACGGAACGTGCAAGCAATGTCGCCGAACGCAACGGCTCGGAGCAATGGGACCGTCGAACGCGGTTGTTTGACACGGCTTCGAACCGTTCGTGTCCTAGCCGTCAAGACCCCAAAGATCCGGGTTGCGTTTGAAATACTCAATCAGCATGTCGGTGAGCACGCGCACTTTCCGCGTAGGATGCTGCCCCGGCGGGCGTACGACATACGCAGCTCCCGGAGGTACCGGATAGCGTGTCATGATCGGGACCAGCGCGCCGGAGGCCACATGTTCATGTGTAATGCAATCGGGGAGCCAGGCGATGCCGAGACCCGCCGCCGCCGCCGCGGCAAGCGCCGTGGCGCTGTCGGCCTTGAACCTGCCCTGCGGCTGGACCGTAACAATCTTGTCGCCATCCATGAACTGCCAGGCTTCCGTTCCCTGCATGAGGGCCTGATGGGTGACGAGTTCGTCCGGAGTCTCGGGTGACGCGTGCGCTTTGATGTAATCCGGGCTCGCGACAAGCTTTCCATGGATAGGCCCGACGCGCTTCGCGATCAGGTTGGAATCCTGAAGGTAGGCGCCCCGGATCGCGCAATCGAAACCCTCTGCGATGAGATCGACGAAGCGATCGCTATAAGAAGTATGGATGTGAAGCTTCGGGTGCAGACGCGCCATTTCCGCGAGCACGGGAGCAAAATGGGTCGCGCCGAAAGTAAGCGGCATGGCAACCCTCAGGCGGCCGCGTAGCTCACCGGTGGGGAAGATCGCTTCCCTGGCCGTATCAATCTCGGCGCTGGCTCGGGCCGCATGATCTCTGAAAGTAATTCCCGCCTCCGTGAGCGCGGCGCCGCGGGTCGTTCGTGCAAGAAGCTGGACGCCAAGCTCCGCCTCAACCCGAAAGAGCCGCCGACTGACGATCGACTTGGAGACGCCGAGTCGGCGGGCGGCGGCCGATACGCCCCCGGCATCGGCCACTACGACGAATGTCTGCAGATCTTCGATGTCCAATCGGCGTTCCTCGTTTCGCGACACAGCTTGCCTGAATATGGCACTATCGCATCACCAAAAGGAACAGCAAATTGCGTTTCGGCAACGTCGCCCGCTGGCGCATGTCTCCCGAAAACCCATGCCGTCCAGACGGCAGAGAAAGGAAGTCTTGATGACCCCTCGTAACGGCCTTGCTTCGCTTCTTCGTCCCGCAGATTCGGTCCTCGTCCTGATCGACCACCAGCCCTATCAGCTGGCCAATCTGAACAGCCACGACCCACACATGGTGGTCAACAACACGACCGCGCTGGCGAAGCTAGCAAAAGCCTTCGGTGTTCCGACCATTCTCACCAGCGTGATTGCGGCGCGCGGAGGACTTCTCTTCAAGCAGATCACCGACGTATTTCCGGACCAGGAAGTCATCGATCGCACCTGGGTGAACACCTGGCAGGACGAGAATGTGGTGAACGTCGTCAAGGCGACCGGCCGCAAGCAGCTGATCATCGCCGGCCTGTGGACCGAGGTCTGCGTCGCAATGCCTGTGATCCAGGCCGCCGGCGAAGGCTGGGACGTGACCGTGATCACCGACGCGTCGGGCGGGATTTCGAGGGAGTCTCACGAAGTTGCCATCCAGCGAATGATCGCGGCCGGCGCGAACGTGATGACCGTGATGGCGCTCACTGGCGAATGGCAACGCGATTGGGCGCGCACCGAGCATGTCGAGGAGCTGACCGAGATTCTCATTCAGCACTTCGGCGGCAGCGGCATCGCGTACCTCTGGGAACAGCAGCTGCTCAACACGCCGGTGCCGAGCGCCGCGGGCTGATCTGGGCGGAGGTGACGAAAGCTGGAGCGATCCCGCGCCAACAGGCTGGCTGCTTATCGAGCCGCGTCATCCCGCTCCACAAGACGGCCGCCCATGCCTGAATGCAGGGGCGGCCGGTGTCATCAACGATCACTTCCTCCAGCCATTGACCGCAACTGCAGCCGGCGCAGCCTGACTATCTATCGCCTCATTGAAAGGACCATGGAGATGTTCGGCGGAGCGCTCCCGAGAGGAAATAACAGTCATCCATCCGAACTTCAAAGTGAGCCTGACGCAACCGGGCGCTCTGATCGAGACGATGACTCGCAGTTCGGACATATCGACTGGAACAGAGGACCTTGCAACCAATCGACAACCCGTCAAGCACGCGGTTGTCATCATGTCTTAGGTACAAACTGCTACCCATGTCTCCGGAACGGACCTTCGACGTCTGGCGGAGGAAGTGTCTTCTAAACCTAAGTCCGCCATCGTCCGCTAATATACCAAAAACCCGTTGATTCCCTTGGCCTTTCGGCGTTCTGCGTTTGCAGTAGTCCGGTCAAATCCGCTAACATCGTGCATCGAAGTTAGGAACGGAGTTGCAGGGAATGGTTCGCTCACTCAACTTGCTGGCCGAAACGACCATCCGCGCCAAAGGCCTGAAGGCAGGGCGGCATAGCGACGGCGGCGGGCTCTATTTGTTGGCGAAGAAGGAAGGCACCAAGTCCTGGACCTTCGTCCACTTCAAGGGCTCTGGAAAGGGCCGTCAGTGGAAGGAAGTTGGCCTCGGCTCTTACCCTTCCGTATCTTTGAAGGATGCGCGCATTGCCGCCACCGACTGCCGGGACCGCCTGCGCCGTGGCCTTGACCCGATCGACACGGAAGCCAAGACCGAAAAGCCGACATTCGCGAAATGCGCCGAAGACCTGATCGCTGCTGTCGGCAAGGGCTGGCGCAATGCCAAGCACAAGGCACAGTGGGAAATGACCCTCGGCGATGCCTACTGCAAATCGATCCGCAAGAAGCCTGTGGACGAGGTGGACACGGCCGACATTCTGGAGATCCTGAAGCCGATCTGGTTCGAGAAGCCGGAAACGGCGCAACGGCTGCGCGGTCGGATTGAGCGGGTCTTGGATGCGGCGAAAGCTGCAGGTCATCGATCGGGAGAAAACCCGGCCTTGTGGCGCGGTCACCTGCAACACCTCCTGGCTAAGGGCAAGAAGCTTTCACGCGGCCACCATGCCGCTATGCCATACGCGGACGTGCCGGCGTTTGTGAAGCGCCTGCGGGCGTCTGAGGCTATGTCGGCGAAGGCGATGGACTTTCTCATCCTGACGGCTGCGCGCTCTGGCGAAGTGTTAGGCGCCAAGTGGCCCGAACTCGATCTGGACGAGAAGGTCTGGACTGTGCCGGCTGATCGCATGAAGGCCGGCGTCCTTCATAGGGTGCCGCTGACTGATGCCGCCCTGGCTATCCTGACGCCGCTCTACGATGCGCGCGTGTCGGACTATGTCTTCCCAGGGGAGAGCAAGCGGCCGGTTGATATGCCGCTGTCGGTGATGGCGATGACGATGCAGATGCGGCGCATGGAAGTCGGGCAATACACGCCGCATGGTTTCCGGTCAGCCTTCCGAGATTGGGCCGGGGATGAGACCAGTTTCCCGCGCGAGGTCGCGGAAGCTGCTCTTGCCCACAAGGTCGGCGATGCTGTCGAGAATGCCTATCGTCGGTCGGACGCATTGGAGAAGCGCCGCAAACTGATGTCTGCTTGGGCGAACTATCTGAATGCGCCTGCGGCTCGGGGTAATCTACGTGTCGTAAGATAACGTTGGTATCCGCTCGTGCATGCCATTGACTAAACGCGGCAAATCGCCGAGATTCACATCGTTCTGTTGAACTCGGAAAAAATCAGTTTTGAGGGACCGGCCCGGCTTTCTGCCGTGCCACGCTTGCAGAGCCTCTCCTAGAGAGGCCTGCGCCCTGCTGTTTTTCCTGTCCCTTACCCCCAGAGAAACCAGCGGCTCGTTTTACCGGATGTCGTTCGCTTTACTGTCGAACGGGAACGAACGCTGAACATCTCTGTGGGCAACCTGTGGATAAACACCAGCTAAGTCATTGGAATGAAAGGGGTACAAAATCCCTCGGGATAACACTCTCCAGGGTGTGCAGAGGGACTCGAAATCCGCTAGAATCCGTAACAAATCACCCGCGTCTGTTTGGCGCGAACCAAAGGAAGGAACTGAAATGGAAGTAAGCCCAAACGCATTTACTGTTTCGGGATTTTGCGCTGCTTTCGGCGTCGGTCGCTCGTTGCTCTATGAAGAGCTGAAATCCGGTCGCTTGCCTTACCGCAAGGCAGGACGGAAGACCCTGATCCGCAAAGATGATGCGCAAGCCTGGCTCGATGCTCTTCCGAAAGGAGCGACGGCCAATGAAGCCGGAAAGTAAGCGGTCTCCTCGCCAAAGCAGCCGCCTACTTTCCTACCTCAAAATCACTCCTCCAATCGCGGACCTAAATCGGAAAAGGAAGAATGACATGCCCCTCATAGCAGTCGACGCGAGTCGCGTTAATGCAAACTCTGTTAAGAGCGCGAACAAATTCAGCATCATCGTCAAGGTCGAGCCGGATGGAAATCCGATCCGACTGGACGGGCGCGTAGCTTGGGCAATGCGCGAGTTGGTCAAAGCCGGTCAAAGTGGCTGTACACCAATCACGCATCCCGGGCCTCGATGGTCAGACTACACGCACAAGCTGCGCAAGCTCGGGTTCGCCATTGAAACCGAGTACGAGAGCCACGGCGGCCCGTTCGCCGGTTCGCACGGAATCTACCGCTTAAGCTCGCCGGTCGTGATCCTTGAAGACGTGGCTAACGCCGCATGAGCACCGGCATCGGCAATACTCAAGGCCCGGTCGACCTCGCCGCCACTTGGCTGGCTACCGGCTCGGCGGATCGCACGAAGGCGATAATCCCGCAGATCCAAGAGCGGTTCAAATTGCCACTCAAAGACGCGGTGGAGGCCTGCCGGCAAGCGGCGCTGATCCGGGCGAGGGCCCACTGATGATGATGGACAAACACGCTTGGGGCCGGGCGGTCCGCTATTTCAAAGGTTTCCGGGATTCGCCGGGAGCCGTGCGAGTGGCGGGCGAGTTGCAGGATAAATACAACGAGGCTGTCGGCTGCGCTTGGCCGACGCGCGAAACAATTTCCCAGATGCTCGGCGCCGATGCTCCTGAGCAGATTTCCAAGTGGCTTCGAATTCTACAGAACGCGGGCGCGATTACGCGCGTCCCTGTTCGAAGCCTTCCCCTCGAAAAGCAGCAAATCATCGGTCGATCGGCGAAACGCTCCCAAGTCTACGTCCTGAACTTTGGCTGGGCGATGGACGTTTTGTCCGATCTGGACGAGTATGTCTGCGACCGCCAGAACAAGGTGATTATCCAGTCACCTCTGCCGTCTTTACGTAATCGTCCAAATACCCCATTGGATAATCAGACAGTCACCTGCGCGGGTGACGGTGTGGTTACCCTTATACCTTATGATCAAACCTTAGATCACACCTTAGAAGATAAAAGGGGCTCCGAAGGTTCAAACCTTAGTGCTTACACGCGCGAGAGGGCTGCATGATGGGCCTCGTGATCTGCTTTCCAATGGCTCGTCGTCTCGGAAAAATCAAACGGACGGCTGAACTGCTATCGGCTCGTCGCGGTCGTTCGGCTGACCACTATTGGCGCCAGACTGTCGCGGGCGTCGTCGGGCAACTGACCAGGGCCGGAATGACCGAAGCCGCGATAAGGAAAGAGGTGCAGACATTTTCGGACGCCGTGCAGGAAGAGCTACGGCGCGCCGCGCGTCGCAATGAGGGCGACGCAGCATGACGGTAATCGAGACAGCAGACGGCTTCGTCGTGGTCGACGGCACGGCAACATTGGCCGGACCGTTCCCGACCAATGCGGAAGCGTGGCGCGCGGCCGATCGGCTTGATGGCTCGCCTATATCGCCGGCTGAAAAGCGGGCTGACTGGATATCCACCAAGATCCTTTCTGCGGGACCGGCGCCTAGACGGTCGGCGAAAGCCATCCGGAAATCTGCGGATTCCGGTGGAATTTCAAGGAACCTCAGCCGAAAGGAAAAGCGGGAGGCGAAAAAGCAGCGCAAGGCTGAGAACCGCCTGAAGATCAATGCGGCCAAGGCTCCGGGCTGGTTGCGGAAGGGCGCCTCGGCGAAGTTCGATCCCCAAGCCAAGCGGGCCTTCAGCACCTCTCAACTCGGCACGTTCGGCGCCGCATCCCCAGTGCGGCATGTGAATATTAACGACTATCTCGCCTCGAAAGGTGTGCCTCAATGACGAACGCACTCGTTTCCTTCCCGGTATTCGATGAGAAGCCATCCGACGACTATGTTGACCGGTGGCTAGAGTTTACGAACGCGACTGGGCATCCGGAGCGCTTCGAGAATGTGACGACCACCAAGCCTGAAATCATTGGCACACTTCGCTTCCTATCAGGCGAGATCGAGGTTCCAATCTTTAAGCGCGAAAACCAGGACATGGTGCCATGTCCTATTTGTCATCCTACAGGCCCTTGGTTCAAGATCGGCCGGATGGCCTTCTTCCCCGATGAGCGTGTCGTGAGATTTATCGGCCATGACTGCGCCAAGCGGCAC
The DNA here is from genome assembly GCF_003999135.1 of Mesorhizobium sp. M7A.F.Ca.CA.004.06.1.1. Lineage (NCBI taxonomy): Bacteria > Pseudomonadati > Pseudomonadota > Alphaproteobacteria > Hyphomicrobiales > Phyllobacteriaceae > Mesorhizobium > Mesorhizobium sp. M7A.F.Ca.CA.004.06.1.1. The sequence continues at coordinate 9,406 of NZ_RZPQ01000079.1, forward strand.
TACAAGGGCGAGTTCGATATCGCCGACGAGCGGTATCGGAAAGAGGCCCGAATTCGTCACCTTCAGCGCCGATGGACGGCTCTTGCTGAAAATGTGGACAGGATCGCGAAGTTTGCCAGATCATTGGCCGAACCGGCAAAGGCGCTCGAGGACTTGCGAGCCGAAATCGACAAGAAGGAGTCGGGGCTCTCCAAGTTGCTCTCGCGCGAACTGTCGCGCAATAGCGGCCGAATTGAAATCCAAGTGGATAGCGGGGTGAAGGATACCAGCGGCAACGCTGTCATCGTCAACGATGTTCTCGGCCTCGCTTCTGGTTCGGAATTCTGGGGCCGGCCTTATGTGCCTTACCAGCAGTTGTTGAGCCTCCAGCGCGATGCGGACGATTTAAAAACACCGCTGCCGGTGTGGCGAAGCGAGGAGTTGGACAGCGCCCACGAAGAGGAGATAGTCCGTCGCGGGACTTCAGCCGACATGCTACCTGAGCGGCTGGATGACCTCGCCTTTCTGCTCATTCGGTCGCAAAACTTCTTCGCCGCCGACAACCTGGCTCTTCTGGAGCGGTGGGGGAAAAATACCGGATCACCCTTCACGTCTCTGATTTGCCGCGTTGAAAATGACCGTCTGGTCATCGCCTCCAACACATTCGCCGGCTACCACCGCGTCAATCCTGTCATCCCCTTTGCCGCGGTTAATCGCTCGCCTTTGACGCCTAGCGAAATCCTGACATTGCGCCGACCGCAGGCGAACAATCGATCCGGGCAGTTGCCGCGATGAATGGAGAACTGATGGAGCATCGAAAGCCTCACCGCGCGCCGCTGCCGTTCCACGCCTACTCGTCCTTCAACAAGAGGGGCGGGAAGGCGGTCGACATCGTGACCAGGCGCCGCAACAAGGCGCTCGACATGTACCAGGAGATGAGCACCTACGAGACCATTGCAGAGTCTCTAGACATTTCGCCTACCACAGTCGTCCAATACGTGAAGCGAGCCCGAGACAAGGGTGATGTCAGGGCAAAGCGGCCCTTCAAACACCGGGGCCGGCTCCTCGCCCTCCAAAGGCGGAAAGCGATCAACGACATGAAGGCGCTAGGCATGTCAGCCCGACAGATTTCGAAGCAGCTCGGCATCAATGTGCGGCTTGTGCAGATCAGGCTGAAGGAGTCGGGCAATGGCACGGCCAAGTGAGTTCACCCAGGAGATAGCCGATACCATTTGCCAGAGCCTGGCAGAGGGGAACAGCCTGCGGTCGATCTGTGAAGCCGACGACATGCCGTCGAAAGCGACTGTGTTCAATTGGCTGCTCAATCCGGCCCGCGCAGCGTTTTTTGACCAGTACGCGCGGGCGCGCGAACTCCAGGCAGACACCCACGTCGACGAAATGCCGGATATCGCCGACGACAGCAGCAACGACTACATGACCAAGGTCAACGGCGACGGAACGACCACCGAACAGCTCAACAGCGAGAACATCCAGCGCTCGCGGCTTCGCATCGACACGCGCAAATGGATTGCTGAGCGCATGCGGCCGAAGAAGTACGGCGCCAAGGTGGCGCTCACTGACGGCGAGGGCGGCCCGCTAGTGGTTCAAGTGCTGAAGCTGGCGGACCAGGAAGCACAGGCGAATGCCGACAATCCAGCTACCTAACGCCGGCTGGCGGCCTCGCTGGTATCAGAAGAAGGCATGGGACACGTGGGAGCAGGGGTGTAAGCGCCAGCTCCTATTCTGGCACCGCCGCGCCGGCAAGGACGAGATAAATCTGAACATGCATGCCGTGTCCGCCCATGAGCGTCCCGGCACGTATTGGCACATGCTCCCCGAGGCCGCCCAGGCGCGCAAGGCGATATGGAACGCGATCAACCCGCATTCGGGCAAGCGCCGGCTGTTCGAGGCCTTCCCAGAGCCTCTAATCGAGAACATGAATGACAATGAAATGTTTGTCCGCTTCAAGGTCGGGTCGACTTTCCAGGTCGTTGGCAGCGACAACTTCAACAGCCTGGTTGGATCGCCACCAGTCGGAATCACCTTTTCGGAATGGGCATTGGCGAAGCCGGCGGCGTGGGCGTACCTGTCGCCCATCCTGGCGGAAAATGGCGGCTGGGCTTCGTTCATCACCACGCCACGTGGCAACAATCACGCCAAGGGCATGCTGGACGCCACAAAGGGCAACGCCTTTGATCCGCTGTCGAACCCGCGCGGCTGGTTCACCGAAGTCCTGGGCGTTGACGCGACACAGGCGATTTCGGAAGAGGACATTGAAGAGCAGCGGGTGATCTATACCGGCCTGTTCGGCAAGGAGATTGCGGATCTCCTGATAGACCAGGAATTCTATTGCTCGTTCGCGGGCGCGCTCGTCGGATCATATTGGGGCGCCGAAGTTGCCAAGGCAGAGCGGGACGGGCGCATTGGTCGTCCGATTGCGGTCAACCCGGCCTATCCGGTTCATACAGTATGGGACCTGGGCAAGGCGGCCAACAATCCGATTTGGTGTTTTCAGGTCATCGACGGTACGCCCATTATCGTCGATTTCTATCTACCCGACAGCGAAGACCTCTCAGACTGGTGCAAATGGCTCGACGACCAGGGCTACAAGGGCAACGACTACGTTCCGCACGATATCCTGCACCCGCAATGGGGAACGGCTCGCACGCGGCTGCAAACGCTGAAGGATCATGGTCGCAAGCCGAAGATGGTCGGCATTGCGAGCTTTGCTGATGGGGTGAATGCCGGCCGGCAGACTATCAAGCTTGCCCGGTTCGCAAACAATGAGCGCGTGGCCGATGGCATCGAGGGCCTGAAGGCTTTCCGCCGCGAGTGGGACGATGACAAGAAATGCTTCCGGGACGTGCCGGTGAAGAACTGGGCCGAACACTACGCGTCCGCCTTCCGGTATCTGGGCCTCGCATGGCGTGAGGCAATAGTTGCGGTGGTGAAGTCTGAAGGTGACAAGGGCGCCTACCAGGCTATGCCGGACGGCTCAATCCGCAGCAACCAGTCGGTGAAGGAAGCCGTTGACGCCATGGTCAGGCGTCGTCGAGGCAATCGCTAAGACTGCCCGCCGCCGGGTAGCGGCGGGCAGCACCTATCGAGGACTCCCGATACAGAATCCGCTAAAGTTGCGGCGCTGGGGGTTGCCGTCTAAGGTTGGAAACACCAACTTCGGATTACCCGAAGAAGGCGAGGACGAAGTAGATCACGCCGTTTGCGACATGCAGCAAACTCAGCGTGAGATAGGCCCAGACAGCCATTTAAGATTTCACCTCCTTTCTCGGTTGTCGGGAGAGCAGCGGTCCAGGCTGCTCTCCCGAACCACCTCATAAAGGTGTAGATAGGCGCATCGTCAATGTTTCCCAAATTATTGGGCGGCAATCCGACAGAATAACCGAACGAATACAAGGGGATAAACTTTTTCTAATGGTGGCGTCGTTCTTTGGCGAATGACGCAATCCAAGTAGCTTATCTTTTCGTAGAGGCACCAGCACCCTAGCGCCGACCAATAGAATTGGAGCGGCCATGCCTCGCGCTGGTGGAGTATATTCGGCCCCTCCGGGGACCGCTGGAACACCGAACACAACGATCGAAAGCGCGAAATACAACGCGCTTGTGGCCGATCTTGTCGCCGATGCCAACGCGGCAAGGCCACTGACGGCTGGCGGCTCGGGCGCCGCGACGGCCGTAGGCGGCAGCGACAATTTCAACGCCGCCGGCACCAACATGGCATCGGCGGCAACCGTCAATCTTGCCAATGCGACGGGTGTCGCGGTTACGGTCACCGGAACCGTCGCGATTACCGCCTTCGGCACTGTGGCCGCTGGCGCCGAGCG
>NZ_RZPQ01000007.1:0-28482 GCF_003999135.1 Mesorhizobium sp. M7A.F.Ca.CA.004.06.1.1
GATATCGACCAGGGCACGGCCGATCCCGCCCGCAGCGCCTGTGATGATTACGGTGCGTGCTGCCAGTTTCACGAGAGCTTCTCCACGATGACCGCTTGTGATCTCAGCCCATCAACCTTGGGCGGAATGAAGGGCCGAGCCAAATCGTTGCAGTGACCGCCAGTCGCGGCCCCACACAGATGTCGTTCCCGTAGGGCGCTCATCCTCCATTCCTACCCACTTATGCAGCTCCCAGTTGGGGACCCTCGACGCCATCTTGGTCGGTGGGGATGTGACCCTTGAGCAACTGGTAGATGGGATCGTCTGGATGTGGTGCTCCAATCGGCTGTCGCCGGCCGAACCTATCTGCCTCAAGAATCGCTGGCGGGATTTGCTCCTCAACCCAATCGTAGACGACTGTCCGTTCCGCAATTCGCCACTCGTCCTGCCTCTTCTGAAACAGATCGCAGTAACGGCCGCAAAGCAGCGTCTGACGTATTTCTTGGTCTGTATCCGGTCCGCGTTGCAGCGCGGTGAAATAGCTCTCGACCGCGGCCTCTGCTGAACTGATGAAGTCGATCAGGCTGTTCGTGATTTGATGGATGTTACGGTGCCCCGGCAGACCGAGAGCAAATTGGATGAAGTCCTCTGCCGGTCCGCAATAGGGACCGTGCCTGTCATACGCTTCGGGCCAGTATGCGCTACGCAGCGCCGCCTCATCGGCGCGGTCTATCCCGCGGCAGTACCGATACAGGCAGTTGCGGATCGCCTCTCGGTCACGCAGTTCGGTAATTTTCGCGTGGTCGACAGGGTCTGTCGCGAATTGTATGATTGTTTTGTCCTTCCCGATGCCAGTCTGCACTTTGCGTGTGTCTCTCTCTACAACTGAGTTAGCGGGGGGCTCGTCAACTTCCAGAGCTTGTTCGGGGCAGGCTCGTACCCCTTTTGAGGCAAGCAGTTGCTCCCCATCGGCAACATCAATATCACCGGGCAAGATGTAGCCGGCGTCATCAAGCTTGAAGACTCTCGGCGCCCGCGCCCAGCAGCGCGCATGACCCTGGCATCTGGCTTTATGTACGACGACACGCATAGCGAACTCCAATGTCGTTGGCTGAAACTTCAGGACCATTCCAGGATCAGATTCTCGATCCCGAACACATGGCCGCCGAAGGTGATAGGTTCAGTCCCTGTCTTGATCCGAAAGGCTGGGATGCGCGCCAGCCACTCCTCCAGGCCAATGACAATCTCCCGCCGGGCAAGGTGTGAGCCAAGACAACGATGGGGACCATAGCCAAAGGCAGCGTGCCGGTTGTCCTCGCGCGCCAGATCGATCTCATTCGGGCATTCGAATTCCGCCGGGTCACGATTGGCAATCATCGTGGCACAGGAAACATAATCTCCCTTGCGGATCGGCGCGCCTTTGAAGTCGACATCCTTCGTTGCCACTCGGATCATCTGAATGGTCGAATAGGCGCGCAGCAATTCTTCCGCAGCGACGGCAATCCGGTCAGGTTCGCTTCGTAGCAATTCCTGATCTTTGGGGTTGCGCGCGAGATGGGCCAAGTCGAAGCATATGGCTGCTGAGACCGTGTCGAGTCCCGCGACGAACACAAGCACGCCGATGCCACGGACTTCTTCGTCACTGAGCAGACGACCCTCGACCTTTGCCTTCACGATGAAGGTCATGAAATCATCGACCGGCTCCTTGCGGCGCTCGGTGGCAAGTTCGTCGATGAAGGCCACGATCGTCCGGGCTGCGGGTGGTCGTTGCTCCTTATCGCCGTGGAGCAGATCTCTAGCCCAGCCGACAAATGTTTCTAGTCCGTTGTCCGAAAGCCCAATAAAGCGAAGGAAGATATTGACCGCGAACGGAACTGCAAAATCCTTCATGATGTCGCAGCTCGTGCCTGATGCGGCGATCCTGTCGATCAGCTTGATCGCTCGTTCCCGGACAGCCGGCTCCAATGCCATTACCCGCTTTGGCGAAAGCAGCGGATTGAGCAGTGAGCGAAAAACACCGTGGAATGGCGGATCGAGCTCAAGCGGGATCATCGGCCAGCTCTCGCCGAGCACAGAGGCGAAGATGCTGCGATGGCTGGAAAACGTTTCGGTGTCCTGCAGCACCCGGCGCTGGTCGCTCGCGCGAGTGATGACCCAGGTACCCCGACCGTCGCGCGTGTTGCTGGTTGAATAAAAGATCGGAGGCCCGGCATGAACGCAAGCAACCGCTGCATGCGGATCCCCGTTAGCCGTCGGCAACATGCCGGGCGACGTAAACAGGTTGAAGTCCCTCACCATTTCGGGCGGGACATGATCTGGAACCGGCCGCGATTTAACCGCGCCAGAATCGAGAGACCGTTCATGAGATGCTGTCGGCATTTGCATGCAATCGTCGGTGCAAGCTCCGTGCCGAATTCGTCTTTCGATAATCCTTGCCGTTTGCTGGGCAACAGGTGGCGCCTGCGCTGACTTGCTGGTCGGGATTGCAACATTCTTGTCCAGCGTCGGACACAGAATGTAGAATGCTAGACAGCGACTTGGAGCAACTCAACTGGTGGGATCGCTAGCCGATCATGTGCCCGGGGAGCATCCAGTTCGAAAGCTTGCGCTAAGCGGCTTGGTGACTTGGCCGAGGTCACCAGGTGGAAACGACCAACACTTGGGGTGAGCCTAGTGGCGCTCCCCTCGATGATGTCTGGCGGGGTGGTTAGCCGCCTCCGTAGGACAAGATCAGTCTACACGAATGGACTATAGCCTCTCCTCGCATGCCTCATTGGCCGTCCTTCAGAGCCGGCCACACGAGCTTTTGTCTTTCAGCAGGGCGTTTTTCTCGCCAGCTACAGAGCCACACCGACGCCATTAATGAGCGTCCAGTCGACGGGTTGGATGGCCCTGTCCATCTTGCCCAGCACCTTGGCTTAGCATTTGCCGGTGCGGCGGAAGCCTTCAAGACGCAGTTCTTGACCTTCTCCAGATCAGCCTCGGATGGATATCGGCAAGGGTTCAGCTCGTCCTTTTGAACTTGCGCATCTTCGTGTTGGCCAACCCCAGGCCGCCCGACATATTTGCGGTCTATCCGGCACCTCAACTTCGAACAACCTTGCGGCAAGCTCTTGGGATAGCCCACGCTCGTGCCTCCACCACCCGCTCAGCAGAGCCAGATTTGTCGTTGATGGCACGGAACTTGCGGAGTCATTCGCAGATGCGTCACGGACCGAGAGTGTCGTCCCATGAATTCGATCACCAAAAAGGCCGCCCGACGTTGCTGGGACCGCCTGCAATTACCTTATCCCAGAATTGGGAGCAACGGCTTCAAAAGGGATAACTCATCACCTCAATTTTGTCGATCGCGCGGCCATCGAACCGCAGCCATCGATCAGACTTCCGCCTCGTTGCACTCATTGCGACCGCCTTGGTGCTTGCGACAACCGCTCAATTCTGGCTGCCAGGATAACCACATATGGCGACGGAACTTCCTGCTTCAAAGCAATATAGAGATCGTCGATCATCCCCCCATCAAGGCCTCGATCGAGGACACCGCGTTCGGCTTGCTTGGTTCGCAGTGAACAGACCGCACTTCGACGAATGCGATCGATGCGACCGCGCCGAGAACTCTCCCGCATTGTCGACGGTTGGGTCCGTCGGCCCTCCGATGAGGCCTCGGATGCGTCGGGCTCCGAGGCCTCGACTGATGCCGACTGGCCGCCGCCGGAAGGTCTCGCGGCTTTGATCCCCGGCGATGTAGCCACCCCTGCTGCAACAGCTCCTAGCCGGAGAACTCATTCATGACCGAATCGGCGACAGATTTAGTGGACGCGGCTTTGTTCGACCGAGATCGGCTTGACCCAGAAAGTCCCTATCAACGTTCTGGCCCTGCATGGGGTGCCATCATTTCGCTTTCCTTCGGCACCTTCGGGCTTGTGACGGCAGAGTTTCTGCCCGCCAGCGTTCTGACACCGCTCGCGCATGATCTCCGTATCACCACGGGCACGGCTGGACAGGCGCTAACAGCGGCCGCAATCGTCGCGGCGATCTCGGCACCGATAATCGCCATCGTGACAAAGCGTCTGGACCGCAGGGTCGTCATCTGGGCGATGACGCTCCTGCTGATCCTGTCGAACGTTCTGGCGGAGGTTGCGGGGTCGCTGCCGGTTTTGCTGGCGGCACGCGTCGTCCTTGGCATATCGCTTGGTGGTTTTTGGTCAATTTCGGCAGCGTTGGCGATGCGGCTGGTTCCAAGTCACCTCATGCCGCGCGCCATGTCGGTCATCCTCACCGGCGTTTCTGTCGCCTCCGTCTGCGCGGCTCCAATCGGCGCTTATGTCGGTGACATTTGGGGATGGCGAGCCTCGTTCAAGGTCGCCGCAATCGTGAGTGCCGTTGCGCTGCTCGTGCAACTCGTAACCATTCCGCCACTGCCTCCGATCGAAGTGCGCAGATTCCGCAGTCCGCTGGATGTCGCGAAGAATCCGGCGATGAAGGTTGCGGTGCTAGTCGTGCTATTGGTCGCTTCCGGCCATTTTGCCAGCTTCGCCTACATCCGCGCCTTTCTCGAGAGCGTTCCTGCGCTCGACAAGAAGTCAATCCCGCTCGTGTTCCTTGCTTTTGGCACGGCCGGCGTCTTCGGCAATTTAGCCGGCGCATTCCTCACCAAACACAGTCTCAAGGCGGTCGCGGCCCTGCCGCCCCTGCTCATTGCCGTAGCCGCTGTCTCGCTCCTGACCATGAGAGCATCGGCCTTGACCTCGGCAATTGCAGTTGCCGTATGGGGCTTTGCTTTTGGCGCGGTCCCGGTCGGATTGCAGACATGGATGGTGCTACGCGCCGCTCCGAAACAGGCCGAGAGCGCTGGTGTACTGATGGTCATAACCTTCCAAGTGGCCATCGCAGCCGGCACAACTTGCGGTGGCCTATTGGTGGATCACACGGGTATTGCCAGTGTCTTTGTCTACAGCGCGGTTGCCACGTTCCTCGCTGTCTTGACAGTATTTTTGCTCGGCCCGAACCGCAAAACCTGACCGCCTGGTGGGGAGTGACGGTCGGCGGCGTTCACGCTATTGTCACCTCTGAGCTCGGCCCAAAGGCCGCGGCTTCGTCGTAACCATGCGGTCGATGGGGCAGCGCCAAATTGCTTCCTGCTCATCGCGTTGCGATAATACAGCGCGCTTATTGCGTCATCGTGTCCCCGGTCTCGGCTTCAATGCCCGGCTACTGGCTGCGGAGGCAGATGGGCGCCGGCGTCCCACCGACGACGATCGGTCTTTTCTCATGTAGCTGTCGGGGAAACGAGGCAGGTTTTCCGCCAGAACCCGCCAGTCGTCGCGCTCGCGTTCGCCTTCCTTGCGCGCACCGAACAACTGGATGATGATCTTGCCGTCGGACCCATATGCTTCGAGCGAGGTGACGTGACTGTCATTGGTCGGCTTGCGCACGGCCCAAACCTCACGGATTTGGTGGGTCCTGAGATGCAGCCGGAACGTTTCGTCCAGCACATGGATGCACGGCCCGATCTGCTTGACCGACTTGATTAAGCCGGAATGGGTCTGGATAGAACCTCGGTTGCCGACGAAGCACATGATCGGCAATTCGTCTTCGGCCGCACGCTGGAGCACGGCGCCAACTGCGGCATTGTCGAGCAGCCAAGCGTAATCCTGGCCGACCATGCGCAAAGCCTGGCAGCGGCTGAGCTTGAGCGTCTTTAGAAGGTTGACGTCAGTCAGCCGGCTCCAGTACTCGCGTAGGTCGTCCACCGTGCCGGCCCAGTCCGCAGTCCTCGCGCCCAGGTCGGCTACTCTCGCCTTAAGCGACATGGTCGGCTCCTGGTTGGCGGATACGAGCTCGGCCACCAGCTTTCGATAGGCATGAAGGTTGGAGACCGGCCTGAGATGCACCTTATGCACTGCTGCGCCGGCGGCGTCGAAGAATTGCAAACTGCGCTGGATTCCGCCGCGATGGCGCCTTTCAACAGCGAAACCATACCTCCAAGCCTGCGGGAAGACGCGAAGGTCGAATTCGTCACCAAGGACCATGGCGTGATTGTTGCCGGTTATCACTCTGTTGAAGACGCCAATCTTTTCGTGCACGGCACCTTGATTGCGGGTCAGCGCCGTCACTTCGCCCACGAATTCGAGGCCCGTCAGAAGGTGATTGACGCGCGGGTCGATGCGTGCCGCGCCGAAACCGCAATGGGCCGCGACCAGTTCCGCTTCCGAAATGGCCAATTGGGCGGCGAAATCACGCGCGGGAATGTTCGGACAGACTTCCCACGCACGCCGGATTTCGTTGGGCGACCGCTTCTTGCGCTGATCCATGTTTTTACCCCTGCCCCGTTCTTCTTTTGACGATCGATCGAAAAACGGGCCTCAGGGATGTGCACGGCGGACGCGATCGATCGTCAGGCACATGCCAGTCGAATCCTGTCTCCGGGCGGTCAGCGGCCAATCGCCGGTAGCGAGCGATTGTTGGGTGGTCGGCGCCAATCGGCCGATCGAGCATTCGGGTACCACCGGCGGTGCTGCTTTCCCACCAAGGCGGGTCTGATGGATCATATTGCTTTCCTTCGTTCTTCGATTGCGAGGGCAACCCAAAGGTGAATCGGCCGGCAATTTTGCCGCCGCAACGAAGGCTTCACAAAAATCGTGCCAGTTGCTCCGCGGCAAGCTCTGAACATCTTTGGCTCTGTTCATTGCTTTACGCGTGAGTGCATCGCGAACTCAGGCGCCCTTCCTGTGACGCGGACGCGACAAACCCGACAGTAAGTGTCGGTTGTCGGACGTCTCCCCAGCAATCGAGCATAAGAGACGTCGGGATGTCCTACGGTTTTTGACACGTCTTCCCTTTGGCACGGTCCATGCGAGATGATCCACGAAAACGCCGGACCGAGGAGAAATCGAGCCATGATTACGCTCACCGACAACGCTGTTGCCGCCATCAAGGCCGCTCTTTACCGCGCCAGCGAGCCGGCGGAAGGATTTCGCATCATGGTCCATGCCGGCGGCTGCGCCGGCTTCCAATACTCAATGGGCCTGGAGAGCGTCTCACGTGAGGGCGATGCGATCATCGAGCGAGATGGGCTCAAGGTGTTCATGGATAGAGGCTCCCAACCCCATGCCGCCGGCATGACCGTGGACTTCGTCACTGGGCTCGAAACATCCGGCTTTGTTTTCGATAACCCCAATGCGCGTGAGACGTGCGGCTGCGGCAAGTCCTGCAAATGATTGCGAGGGAACAGGCTATGTTCGACTATAGCGACGCCAAGGAATACTGCGTCGAACCGGTAACCGCCGGCGCTCTGGAACCGGCCGACACGCACTGTCGGCCCGGAACAATTGCGTTCGGTGATGCACCAAATCGCGATCATCGATCGTTGCCGTGGGCAAGCAAACAAAATTGCCCGAAACAGCTGAATTCCCGGCGGATGCCGCCACCAAAGGGCAATGTCGACAGCGACCGGTCAGCCAAGCCATCGCTCCCCCGGCCGCCCACCTTACCAGATACGATATGCGCCAGAGGTTCAATGGCCCGACTACCCTTGAATCATTTCAGCAGTTGAAGGATCACTCCCATGAACCCTGTCTATCTCGACAACAACGCAACGACGCGGGTTGATCCTGCAGTCGTTGGAGCGATGTTGCCTTTCTTTACGGAGCAATTTGGCAATCATTCGTCCATGCACGCCTATGGCGCATCGGTTGCTGAAGCCGTGAGAAAGGCGAGGCAACAGTTGCAAGCCCTCATCGGCGCGGGATTCGAGGACGAGATCATCTTCACCTCGGGCGGGACTGAAAGCGACAGTACAGCCATCCTTTCGGCGCTGGAGGTGATGCCCGACCGAACGGAAATAGTGACTTCCGCGGTTGAACATCCGGCCGTTCTGAAGTTGTGCGCGCACCTTGAGAAGACGCGCGGCGTCAAGGTGCACATTATCCCAGTCGATCACTACGGCCGGCTCGACCTGGACGCCTACAGAACCGCCCTCACCCCACAAGTGGCAATCGTCTCGATAATGTGGGCGAACAATGAGACCGGTACGATCTTTCCCGTGGTTAAGCTTGCCGATCTAGCCAGGGAAGTCGGCGCGCTTTTCCACACTGATGCAGTGCAGGCGGTCGGAAGGCTTCCGATTGAGCTGAAATCGACCGCGATCGACATGCTGTCGCTCTCCGCCCACAAGCTGCATGGTCCAAAGGGGATAGGCGCGCTTTATGTAAGACGTGGCGTGCGCTTCTCCTCCATGATCAAGGGTGGGCACCAAGAGCGCGACCGGCGTGCAGGCACTGAAAACACACCCGGCATAGTCGGACTGGGCATGGCGGCCGAACTCGCCTTGAAATTCATGGACGAGACAAAACGAATAAAATGGTTGCGCGACCGCCTTGAGAACGGGATCATCCAGCGCATCCCAAACACATCCATCAACGGCGATCCGCAAGAGCGATTGCCAAACACTGCAAACATTGGATTCGAAGGTATCGAAGGCGATGCAATTCCAATTGTCCTGAGCCGGCTGGGAATCGCCTGTTCCGCCGGGTCCGCCTGTGCCTCTGGCTCACTGGAACCGAGCCATGTTCTGATCGCTATGAACGCGGCATGTGGGGCAGTCCGCTTCTCCTTGTCGCGTGACAACGGCGAAGATGACGTAGACCGCGTGCTTGAGGTCCTGCCTGCGATCACCGAGAAGCTACGGGCCGTTCCCAGTGCTGGACTGTGCGGGCGAGGTGCAGAACAGCTTCATTCCGGCCCGGGTCCGAGCGGCACAATAGCCGACGAGCCGTGAGGTCTTCCTCAACGTGACGACCCTGCGCAAGGAGAGCAGTTAAACTCGGGGTCGCCTTCACCACTTCAGAAAAGCTTGAGATCGCCAAGTCTCTTGCCCAGCCGCCGTGCCAGAGGTCGGCACGCCGTCAGCAATGTCACCAATGCATCGACACCACAATTTCGCGCCGGGAGAATACAATGAACTGCTCCGCTGATAGCCGCCCGATCGATCGCACCGATATCCTAGCGCGACTGAAGGGCCTGTCGGCCGCGGAGGACTTCTTCGCCTGCCTTGACGTCTCCTACGACCCGAAAGTGATGAATGTCTCGCGGCTCCATATCATGAAGCGCGTGGGCCAATACCTTGCCGAAGAAGATTTCTCCGGTCTGCCTAACCAGGTAATCGCCGCGCGGGTGCGCGCCAAGCTGGAACGCGCCTACGAAGATTTCGCGACTTCCTCGCCGCTCACGCAACGTGTGTTCAAGGTGCTAAGGGACCACGATCCAAACATATGTCCCGCACCTGGCCGCGCCTTCGTCCCGCTCGACTCTGCACTGAAGCGGTTCGGAAAGTAATGAGCCCGACACGGCTGCGACGCGACAATGTCGAGAAGTCGACAAATCCAGTCCTCATGACGCCTCCTCGGAAGCAAACGAAGCCACCTTCTGGAATAGAGGCAGGAAGACGACTTGGCATGAACGATGCAGGCAATGAGGTGAACCGCCAAGCACGAATCCGGACTGGGAGCTTAGAGAAACCGCCAATGCATATCGTAGTCTGCATCAAGCAGGTGCCGGATTCGGCACAGATCCGCGTGCACCCGGTGACGAACACGATCATGCGTCAGGGTGTTCCGACCATCATCAATCCTTACGACCTGTTCGCCCTCGAAGAAGCGCTCAAACTGCGCGACGTTCATGGTGGCGAGGTTACTGTGCTCACAATGGGTCCGCCCATGGCGGAGGACTCGCTGCGAAAGGCGCTCGGTTACGGTGCTGACCGAGCAGTTCTCTTGACGGACCGCTATTTTGCCGGATCCGATACGCTGGCGACTTCCTTTGCTCTTTCGCAAGCAATCGCAAAAATTGGGGAGACTTTCGGCAGGCCGGACATCGTCTTCACCGGCAAGCAGACGATTGACGGCGATACCGCCCAGGTCGGACCGGGCATAGCCAAGCGCCTAGATTTATCGCAACTTACCTATGTCGCGAAGATTGCCTCCATCGATCTCGATACGCGAGAGATCGAAGTCGCTCGTCGCGCCGAAGGCGGCACCCAGTTGCTGAAGAGCAGACTCCCTTGCCTCATTACCATGCTGGAAGACACCAACGAAATCCGCCGGGGCTCGCTCCAGCAGGCTCTGTGCGCGGCGCGCAGCCAAGTCGTGAAGTGGACTGCAGCCGACGCCGGCATTGACGATCTCACCCGGTGCGGTCTGCGTGGCTCGCCTACAGTCGTCAAGCGTGTTTTCGCCCCCACCGCACGGGCAGAAAGGGCGGCGCAGATCGACACCGCGGAAAGGGGCTTGCAGGACATAGCCGATGAACTCATCGCCGATATCTTAACCCGCCGGCCGGCGCTGGAACATGAGCTGGCCTTCAACAGCGGCACGTGACGGCCAGGAGCAGAAAATGTCGACCGCAAGCCAAACTACCCCTCGCATTGCCCCCGGCCGTGCCGGTGTAAAGAAAGAACTTCCCGACCGTTTCAAAGACTACCGGCACGTGTGGGTCTTCCTCGAGCTCGAACGCGGCAATGTGCATCCTGTATCATTCGAACTGCTGGGCGAAGGCCGCAAATTAGCCGACAAGCTTGAAGTCCAGCTCGCGGGCGTCGTGCTGGGACCGCCGGGCGAGATGGTCGAGGACGCTGTTGCCGAGGCCTTCGCTTACGGGGCGGATCTTGTCTACATCGTCGATGCGCCGCCGCTCGCCGACTACCGGAACGAGCCGTTCGCCAAGGCGCTCACGGATCTGGTCAATACCCATAAACCCGAAATCCTCCTTCTCGGCGCGACCACACTGGGCAGGGATCTTGCAGGCTCGGTAGCGACGACCCTGCAGACGGGGCTCACGGCCGACTGCACCGAACTTGATGTAGATTCCGACGGTTCACTCGCCGCGACCCGTCCGACTTTTGGTGGCTCATTGTTGTGTACGATCTATACACTAAATTACCGGCCGCAAATGGCGACGGTGCGACCAAGGGTCATGCCTATGCCGCAACGGGTGGATAAGCCGGTCGGGCGTGTCATGCGGCACAAGCTGTCGCTCGTTGAGGACGATATCGTCACCAAAGTCCTCGGCTTCCTACCGGATAACCAGTCGGCAATGGCAAATCTTGCCTATGCGGATGTCGTGGTTGCGGGAGGCCTCGGTCTCGGAGCGGCGGAGAACCTTCAGCTTGTGAAGAATCTTGCCCGAGCGATCGGCGCCGAGCATGGCTGTTCGCGCCCCTTGGTCCAGAAGGGCTGGATGCCGGCTGATCGACAGATTGGACAAACTGGCAAGACCATTCGACCGAAGCTTTACATCGCGGCCGGAATTTCCGGCGCCATCCAGCACCGAGTTGGGGTCGAGGGGGCCGATCTCATCGTCGCGATCAACACCGATCCGAACGCGCCGATTTTCGAGTTCGCCCACCTCGGGATCGTCACGGATGCAATCCGCTTCCTGCCCGCACTGACGGAAGCCTTCACCCGGCGGCTGTCGCCGCACAGTCGAGACAAGCTTGCGAGTTGAGGGAGAGGACATGATTGAACAATTCGATGCCATTGTGGTCGGAGCCGGCATGTCTGGAAACGCAGCTGCTTACACTTTGGCAAGCCAGGGGCTGAAGGTACTGCAGTTGGAGCGCGGGGAATATCCGGGCTCTAAGAACGTCCAGGGTGCCATAATGTACGCGAACATGCTGGAGAAGATCATCCCGGACTTCCGGGATGATGCGCCCCTCGAGCGGCACCTGGTCGAACAGCGACTTTGGGTGATGGACGACACGTCTCACACCGGAATTCATTACCGGTCGGACGACTTCAATGAGGCGAAACCCAACCGCTACACGATCATCCGCGCCCAGTTCGACAAATGGTTTTCCCGCAAGGTGCGCGAGGCTGGCGCGACGGTCCTGTGTGAGACGACCGCGACGGAACTCGTCCGTGATGGCAATGGCAAGGTGATCGGCGTCCGCACAGACCGGGCTGGCGGAGTGGTCTTCGCGAATGTGGTCGTTCTCGCAGAAGGGGTGTCGGGATTGCTTGGCACTCGCGCAGGCCTGCGCGAGATGCCGAAGCCGGAGACCGTGGCGATTGCCGTCAAGGAAATGCATTTCTTGCCCGAAGAGGTCATTGGCCAGCGGTTCGGGGTGAAGGGCGATGAAGGCTGCGTAATCGAGGCCGTGGGCACGATCTCTCGCAGCATGGCCGGGCTCGGCTTCCTTTACACCAATAAGGAGTCGATTTCACTCGGCATCGGCTGCCTGGTCTCGGATTTCGCCGCGACGATGGAGAGCCCGTCCGCCCTCCTGGATGCGATGAAAAACCATCCTTCGATCCGGCCGCTGATCGCTGGCTCGGAGGTGAAAGAATATGCCGCCCATCTTATCCCCGAAGGTGGTTACAGGGCCATTCCGCAGCTATTCGGCGACGGTTGGGTCATCGTCGGCGACGCAGCGCAACTGAACAATGCCATTCACCGTGAGGGTTCGAACCTTGCCATGACCTCGGGTCGTGTCGCGGCTGAGGCGATCATCAAAGTCAAAAGCCGCAACGGTCCTATGACCAAAGCGAACCTTGCGCTCTACAAGACGATGCTGGATGACTCCTTTGTGATCAAGGATCTTAAGAAATACAAGGACATGCCAGCCTTACTCCACACCAATTCCAGCAACTTTTTTGACAGCTATCCGCGGTTGATGTCGCATGCCGCTCAGACCTTCATGCGTGTCGACGGCACGCCGAAGATCGAGAAGGAAAAGAACACCACGGCCGCCTTCATCAACGCGCGCTCGCGCTGGGGGTTGGTCAGCGACGCGGTCCGCCTGGCATTGGCATGGCGCTGAAGAGGGTACAAGATGACGATCGCAGTGACGAAGGTTCGTGTCGAGGACAAACTTTACCAGAACCGCTATCTGGTCGATTCCGGCCGCCCCCATATCATAGTGCGACCGCACGACAAGCCAAGCGCGAACTTGCTTGCGTTGACCTACGTCTGTCCGGCGAAATGCTATGAGTTGAATGACAAGGGTCAAGTCGAGATCACCGCCGACGGCTGCATGGAATGCGGCACCTGCCGGATATTGTGCGAGAAAGGCGGCGACATCGAGTGGAACTATCCGCGCGGCGGCTTTGGTGTCCTGTTCAAGTTCGGATGATCAGCCGGTGCCAAGAGCATGCCGGCAGCGAGCAACTGCGGCACACCATGAGCCTCTCCATCCACTTGCAAAGAGCTAGTGAATATTGGGTTTCGCAATTCAAGTTTCCTCGACTTGGTAGGGGTATCCTCAGGCCACGGGGCGCCTGTGCCGGACTTACCACCGGTAACGTGGTCGAGCCCCTTTGGACAATGTCCGGCCATCGTGCCGGATGGCAGCCACAACGGCCGGTGAGCAAATGGAACGGCACAATCCATGATAAAGACGTATGTGCTAGTGCATGGTGCCTGGCATGGCGGATGGTGTTGGCGGGACGTCGCCGCCAATCTTCGCAAGATGGGATGCCACGTGACCACGCCTACCCAGACAGGTGTCGGCGAACGCGCACGTTTGCTGTGCAAGGACATCACGCCCGACACATTCGTGACCGACATCGTCAACCACATTGTAACGGAAGAGCTGAGCGATGTGATCCTTGTCGGTCACAGTCTAGGCGGCATCAGCATCACCGGCGCCGCCGACCGGATACCCGACCATATCAGCCATCTCGTTTATCTCGACGGCGCCATCGTCGAGAGCGGTCAAAGTGTATTCAGCACCATGCCCCCCGACATCGTCGCCGCCCGTCGAAAATTGGTTGCGGAGGAAGGACGGGGTATCTTCATGCCGACTCCGCCGCCAACAGCATTCGGCACTCCCGAGGGACACTCGCTCACGGACTGGGTGCGGCGCCGGATAACACCGCATCCGGCAGGCACCTACGAAAGCGGACTTAAGCTCGAGCACCCGCTCGGCAACGGCAGACCCCGAACCTATGTCGTCTGCACTAATCCACTCCACCCGCCGATGGCGGGAGCGCGAGAATGGGTCGCGAAGCAGGATGGCTGGGCGTGGCAGGAACTCGCCACTGGCCACGACGCAATGATCCTCGCGCCGACGGAAGTTGCTCTCCTTCTTAGCGCTGTCGGCTGAGGAACCAAGTAGGGGGAGCGGCGGCCGATTCTCAGGCCGTGGCCTTGAGCTCTGGTGCAAGGATGTAGGCCCAACGGGTCGTTCCGGTGGCGCCACCGAAACCACTAGGCGGGAGTGGCCTGTCCTGCCGACGTCGCAAGCTTGCGAGCGTTCCGCCGCGGCCGCAGCCCGTAGCGCCGGGCAACCTCCGAGATCACCGCGTCGGCTCCAGGGTCTCGGAGATGACTCCGTGCCTTGTCGTCCATCGACCAATGCCGCCGACCAACAGCGCCGTTGATCACCCTCGAAAACGCCGAGGCTGCCGCTCAGGGTCAATCGTAAGTTCAAGTTCAGACACAAGCCGATCTCCGATCCACCTCAGAATCGGCAGGCCCACAGATCGCGGGTCCTCCTGGAAGGACACAGCGCTTACCCTTGAAATATGGAGAACCATGGCTTTGCGCCGTCGGCAGTTGAGCTGATCTCGCAATGCTATTTCCCCGGCAACGTCCGCGAGCCGGAGAACTGCGTGCTTGGCGTTCTCCTCTGGAAGGAACCAATCTTTCGGAACGTGGCAATGTCATCGACGAGCTCTCACGGGCCAGCACGATGCCGGTTCGGCGCATCGGCGCCCGCCTGAACACGAGATGGCCACTTGCGATTCTAACGATACGGCCGGACGGGGGCTGGGACCGCGGCGGACGAAGCGTGACGGCTGATCGACACAATGGAGAAGGCCGGCTGGGTTCAGGCTAATGCGGCTCGAATTCTCGGCCTCAAGCTGCGACAAGTCGGCTAGGCGATACGCCGGCATAGTATCGAGGTGAAGGAACTTCTAAGAGCCTGATGAGCCAATCGTCAGGCCAGTGGTCTTGCGCGCCCTGTGCGCGACAAGGAGTGCTTCGTGCTTCTGAACGGATTTGGACTTGCACTGTCGCAAGCAGGACAAAATTGTGTCGCGCCGGCCTGACACAATGCGATATCGACCCGAATAGTGAACTGAAGCCGCTTTTTTCAGTTGGTATGGCTCTTGCACCTTGAACCGCGACGTTACCAGCAACGGAGCCGTTTGATGTCCTCACCGACAGTTTCGATTGAGGGGCCGACTAGCACGACATCCGAGGGTCTTCTGGCAGCCGCGAAATCCGGTGGCTGCGCATCGTCTTCCTACGGCTCGTCGCCGACCAGCCCGGGCGAAGAGGATCCGGCTATTTGGGAAAGGATCAAGGATCACCCCTGCTTTTCGGAGGAAGCGCATCATTATTTCGCGCGTATGCATGTGGCGGTCGCGCCGGCTTGCAATGTCCAGTGCAACTATTGCAATCGCAAATACGATTGCGCCAACGAGAGCCGGCCTGGTGTTGTGTCTGAGAAGTTGACGCCCGACCAAGCGCTACGCAAGGTCATCGCCGTTGCCAACAAAGTTCCGCAGCTTTCGGTTCTTGGCATCGCTGGGCCGGGGGATGCCTGTTACGATTGGGAGAAAACGAAGGCAACGTTCGACCGCGTCATCAGGGAAATCCCCGACATAAAGCTGTGCGTCTCCACTAATGGGCTCGTGCTGCCGGACCATGTCGCCGAGCTTGCCGAAATGAATGTTGATCACGTGACGATCACCATCAACATGGTCGACCCGGAAGTCGGCGCGAAGATCTATCCATGGATCTTTTATGAAAATCGCCGCTACTTCGGCATCGAAGCCGCTCGAATCTTGCACGCGCGGCAGATGCTGGGCCTGGAGATGCTGAGCGCGCGCGGCATCCTCACCAAAATCAACTCGGTGATGATTCCTGGAGTGAACGACCAGCACCTGTTTGAGGTGAACAAAATGGTCAGGGAGCGGGGCGCGTTTCTGCACAACGTGATGCCTCTGATTTCGGACCCGGCGCACGGTACCCACTACGGACTCATCGGGCAGCGCGGCCCAACGGCAACGGAGATGATGGCTCTTCAGGATCGACTTGAAGGTGGCGCCAAGTTGATGCGCCACTGCCGGCAGTGCCGGGCAGATGCTGTCGGCCTGCTCGGTGAAGATCGTGGCCAGGAATTCACGCTGGACGGTATTCCCGACGATGTCGCCTACGATGCTGGCAAGCGTCAGGCCTATCGGCAGGTGGTCGCACACGAGCGCCGTGATCATGAGGCGGCGAGGAGCGAGGCCATCGGTATGGTCAAGGCAACAGACTCCGAAAAGTCGCTTCTGGTTGCGGTGGCCACTAAGGGAGGTGGACGGGTCAACGAACACTTCGGCCACGCGAAGGAATTCCAGGTTTATGAAGTCTCGCCTAGAGGGATCAGCTTGGTCGGGCATCGGAAGGTCGAGCGGTATTGCCTCGGAGGCGGGGGCGAAGACGCCATCCTCGAGGGCGTCATCGCAGCGCTCGAAGGCATACACATAGTGCTATGCGCCAAGATCGGAAATCGCCCGAAGGAACAACTCTCGCGAGTTGGACTGCGCGTAACCGACGCCTATGGCCATGACTACATCGAGACCGCAGTCAGCGCACTTTACGCGGCAGAGTTTGGGATCAGACCACTAGCGGCGACGGCCTGAGCCGTCTCGTCCGATAACCAGGAGTTAGAATGGCTTTAAAGATCATCGCATCCCAATGTACCCAATGCGGGGCCTGCGAGTTCGAATGTCCTTCGGAAGCGATCAAGTTCAAGGGCGACGCCTATGTGATCGATCCAAACAAGTGCACCGAATGCAAGGAGGCCTTCGATACGCAGCAATGCGTGTCGGTCTGTCCGGTACCGAAAACCTGCGTTCCCGCTTGATTCCTACCGAAACGGTCGGGTTCGCCGCACGACGACGCCTGCAACCCGCGACCACAACAAAAGCCTCGAGAAAGGAATGGACAGCATGTGGTCCAGACGCGAACAGGAGGTCGAAATCGGCAGACCGCCACGGTTCATGCAGGGTGAGCGGGTCCGTGCGATACGCCACATAAAAAACGACGGCACCTATCCCGGCAAGGAGATCGGCGAAAACCTCGTGCGGAAGGGCGACGAAGGCTACGTGCGCGACATTGGAACCTTTCTCCAGCAATTCTTCATCTATGCGGTCGAATGGATCGATCGTGGCACGGTCGTCGGCATGCGAGCGCGCGAACTCATTAGCCTCGACAAAGTCGAGGTTCCCTGCGGAGCTGAAGGCATTTCCAACGGGGGAACAGCCGGATGAAAGTAATGATTCGCAGGACCGCTACTGGCTTGTCGGCTTATGTCCCCAAGAAGGATCTCGAAGAGCCGATCACCGAGATTGAGAACGCTGACTTATGGGGCGGGACCGTGACGCTCAGGAACGGTTGGCGGCTCATGCTGCCCGACCTTCCGCGCGACACGCGTTTGCCGATCACCGTCGAGGCGATGAAGATTTCCGACGGGGCCTGATGCCGGTGGGTTCAGTGGCGGAGAGGAAACGCGTATGAACACGATGCTGAGCTGGGACCATCTCGTCGTCGTCCGGGGCAGTTTTGCCAAAAAACTGATTGACCTGCTGAACGGCGCTCTCAAGGCCGATCGAGTGATCCCCTATCTCGGTCCTGGTCTTCTGCAGCTTAACCCACCGGAATCCCCTGTACCTTGCACCCCTGAAGATGTCGCCGCGGCCCTCAACAAGCGGGCGCCTGCCCCTTCCAGGATTCGCACCAATATGTGGTCGGTCGCGCAGTTTATCGAGCAGCGCCGACATCGTCGGACTCTCCAAGCGTGGATGGCGGAGATATTCGCAGCCCCCGCCGAGCCGACCGTTCTTCACGCCTGGCTCGCAACCCTTCAACTGTCTGTCATCATCGACAGCTGGTACGATGGCGCCATGCGAGCAGCCCTTGCAGAGGCCGGCCAAACAGACGTTGTCGAGATACAAGGAACGACGCGCGCG
The DNA here is from genome assembly GCF_003999135.1 of Mesorhizobium sp. M7A.F.Ca.CA.004.06.1.1. NCBI lineage: Bacteria > Pseudomonadati > Pseudomonadota > Alphaproteobacteria > Hyphomicrobiales > Phyllobacteriaceae > Mesorhizobium > Mesorhizobium sp. M7A.F.Ca.CA.004.06.1.1. Next base: position 17,940 of record NZ_RZPQ01000007.1, read on the forward strand.
ACCGGAATCGGTAACATCTGGACGAGAACTTACGATTTGTCAGGAACAGAACTCGAGGCCGAACAAGTGGCTAGGACGGTGCTCTATGCGCCGCACGGCAGCGTCAGGCCGGCGGCAAACTTCCTCGTGGCTGATTCCGATTACGTCGAAGTCCTAACCGAAATTGATATCCAGACGCCGATCCCGGACGCGGTGAAGCAACGGCGCGTCAACCGGGGTTTTTTCTTCGTGGGCTGCCGCTTCAACGATCAGATGCTGCGCACATATGCCAGACAGCTGATGAAGCGCTCCACTGGCCCACATTTTGCGGTGATCGATTCGGCTACGCTGACCAGAAACGAACGTCGTTTCCTTGCCGAAGGCGCAATCACGGTCATCGACATGCCGATCCGCAACGCCGCGGCTCGCCTCGTCGGGGTCGATGCTAGCCAGGATTAATGGCCGGCGATTGCTGGTGAGTCGCTGCTTGCCTCCAAGGGCGAAAACTCAGTTGGGAATACATTCGTGAGCAGTAATGCTAGTGGCAGCACAACGTAGGCTCTGAATTCGTTGGGCCATGTGAAAGGGTCCGCTGCTGCGGGACGTGAGCACGTTGCGGCGGCATTACGCACATGATCTTGTGACCCCCGTGGCAAAAGAACTGAAGCGCCCGAGTCGCGACAACATATGCAGCGCTCAATGGCTTCGACAAAAATTCGGCACAGTTTCGACAGTTCGCATGCACCTCCAGGGTCAACGAGGTTGATTATGCCTGTTTATGTGGGTCGGCCACGCGAGCAGGAATTCCCACTACCTTTGCCCCGGCGGGAACATCTCGTGTGACCACGCAGCCAGCGCCTACCACTGCATTATCACCAATCGTGACGCCAGGCAGAATGATTGCTCCACCGCCGATCCAGACACGGCTGCCAATGTGAACAGGACGCCCGACCTGCAGGCCGGCCTGCCGCTGCTCGGCATCATGTGGATGATCGGCGGTATAAATCTGCACAGCAGGCCCAATTGCCGTTCCTTGCCCGATTTTGACCTCTACCACGTCAAGAATAACGCAGTTGAAGTTGATGTAGGCATTGGCTCCAATGCGGATATTGAATCCGTAGTCGCAAAAAAAGGGCGGACGGATGACCGTTCCGCGCCCAACCTCTCCCAGCCGCTCGGACAAAAGCTCATGCCAATGCCCCGTGGTCTGCCCCAGCGTATCATTGTACCGCTTGAGCCAAGCCCCGGTTGCCAACAGGTCAGCTTGGATCTCCGGATCCGCCGCATTGTAAAACTCGCCTGCGAGCATCTTTTCTTTTTGGCTACGCATCATAGTCTCCCGTCAGGTCGTGTCCCGTACAGTGATGCAGGAACGCACATCAAACTGCCTCGGCAACTTTGTAACTCGATCTTGCCGGGCGCGCGGTCGGTCACGAGCCGGGGCGACAGTTTCGTCTCGACCAACTTCCAAGAATTTGGATATCGGAGATCAACCGGTCGCAGGGGCCAATACCTGACGAAGTCGGCAACTGTCCAGCGGTCGAACTCACTTTCATGCCCATCTCAGATTGCGTGATATCGAGCGGTAAGCCATCAGCTAATGTATCGACCAGGTCCCGCCAGAGGATTACTCCTTTTTAGTTTGTCAGTCGCAGAGCCCCAGTACGACTGGTGGTAGAAAGCACACGGCCGGAATCTTGGCAGCGCTGTTCACACCCACTTCGTAAGCCTGGCCGATGGGCTCGGCGCCAGAGCACCAATGCTTGACCTGCTCCAGCTCTTGCTCGGCGGGTTGTTTCAGAGACGCTTGATCTCGATACCGCGTTTTCTCAGCACGTAGCCGATCTGGCGCGGGGTCAAACCGAGCAGGCGCGCCGCCTTTGCCTGCACCCAGCCACACTTTTCCATGGCAGCAATGACCGTATCGGCATCGGGCACCCTACCACGAGTCGTGGCAGGGCCTATCGGCGCTTGCCCGTCGCCGACGGGCGGGGCGGCACAGGCGGCGGAAGGCTCGATCGTAGTCGACTTCTCTGACGTCGGCTGTCCGTTCTTCCACAGCGCCGCGGCCAAGCACTGATCCGCGTAACAGGCAAAGTCAGTTCTGAGGATTGATGGACCCGTCGCCAGAACTGCCGTCCGTTGAACGCAGTTTTCGAGCTCTCGGATGTTACCTGGAAATTCGCAGTTCATTAGCACCTCAATCGCTTCGGGAGCGAAGGTCAGCGTGTGATCATTCTCAGTATTGAAATTCTTGAGAAACTGAGCGGCCAAGAGCGGAATATCACCTCGCCTTTCGCGCAATGCCGGCACGCGTAAAGTGACGACGTTGATGCGATAATAGAGGTCTTGCCGGAACTCCTTGCGTTGAACTGCCGTTTCCAAGTCCCTGTTCGTTGCGGCAATCACGCGAACATCAACTTTAATGGTGTGGTTGCTGCCGACGCGCTCAAACTCCTGCTCCTGCAGGACACGCAGCAGCTTAGCCTGGAACGAACCTGATATTTCGCCAATCTCGTCCAGAAACAATGTGCCTTTGTCGGCAGCCTCAAAGCGCCCCTTGCGCAAACTGCTCGCGTCGGTGAAGGCACCCTTCTCATGACCGAACAAGTCAGATTCCAGAAGCGTCTCGGTGAGCGCCGCGCAATTGACCTTGATGAAGGGCTGCTTGGCGCGAGGCGAGAGCTCGTGAATGGCTTTGGCAACCAGCTCCTTGCCGGTTCCGGATTCACCTCGCAACAGGACCGTAGTCTTCGCCTTGGCCACCTTGACAAGGTGCTCACGCAGCTTGCGCAGCGCCTGACTATCGCCAAGCATCTCCTTGCTGATCTTTTTACGTTCCATTTGGCAGCCCATCCCACTCCGCCACCCGCCGGTAGAACTGCACTGGACGGTGAGCTGTGTTGTATTTCGCCATCATCATTCTCGATCTCACCTTTGTTGCTTCGAAATTTCCGGCGCGCGGACCCCCTCGGCAAATGGCAATGGCGCCTGAGCATCGTTGTCTTTCACCAGGACGAGCGTCTTCTCCTCCGTGCGGGCGCCCGCAATATGCGCGCTTGTTTGCGCAGGCCTTTACTCGACCGGTCGCCGTTCTGTCCGGCTTCTGCCGCACCGCAGCCTGCAAACCCATCCTTGACAAGAAAGGAGGGGAGTCAATCGAGCTCTCCTTGCATTCGTGCAAGGAAAATTGTCAGTTTGATAGAATTCTATCAAAACGGCAGAAACGCCCCGCCCCCAATTTGGCTGTACCTGCGGCGTTCAGCTTACGTGACGACATGTGCGGACTTGTCCCAATTGCCGTCCGAGTTGTGCGGGAAACAGTAGCCGCTGCGCTGTTCGCTTCAACCGCGTGATGCCGCTGACAGTAGAGGCGGCGGCTCGTCGAGCGAGGCTTCATTGTTCGGCTACTAAAGCGGCTGTGCTTTGGTGGGAGTTGGTTTCGCCCAAGTTCTGGGCCTGGGGGCGTCTAGCCCGTTTCGCCGCACAGGCTCCTCCCACATCGTCGAGGCCGAGAAGGAGGGACCCCACAGCCCTCCCTGTATCACAATGCCCCGCCCCTCAAGCAGCTAGATACGACAGGTGACCTCGAATGAGGCGTCTTGCATGGCTTCTACACCTGCCTGAATGCCAGAACTGCGTTCGTACCGCCCATGGCGAAGGCGTTGCTCATGGCGACGCGCACCTTGCGCTCGCGCGGCACATTGGGTGTGATGTCGAGGTCGCAAGCGGGATCTGGCTCGCGATAGTTGGCGGTCGGCGGCACGACGTCCTCTTGGATTGCCATCACGCAGGCGATCATTTCAAGCGCGCTCGCTGCGCCGAGGCAATGCGCGTGCGTGGACTTGGTGGAAGAGATGGACATCGAATAAGCGTGGTTTCCAAACACACGCTTGATCGCCGCCGTTTCAGTCTGATCATTGCTCTTGGTACCGGTGCCGTGCGCGTTGAGGTAGTCGACGTCCTCGGCATTCAGCCCGGCATCGGCAAGGCAGGCGCGCATCGCCGACGCTGGCCCCTCGACAGATGGCGCGGCAATGTGGAAGGCATCGGCGGAAAGGCCGACGCCGGCGATCTCGGCAAGAATTGTGGCACCACGCCTCGTGGCATGCTCGTAGCTTTCCAGCACGGCCATGCCCGCACCCTCGCCCAGCACCAGGCCCTTCCTATCGGCGGAGAAGGGCCGGCAGGTATCGGGTGAAAGCACGCGCATTGCTTCCCATGCTTTCAGCACGCCCCATGCGAAGGGTGCGTCGCTGCCCCCGGAAACCATTACGTCGGCCCGGCCCAGCTTGATCTGGTCCACCGCCGAGGCGATCGCATGGTTGGCCGAGGCACATGCGGAGGTCACCCCGAAGACCGGCCCGCGCAAGCCGAGGCTCAAGCTAAGATGGACGGAAGCGGCGCTGGGCATCACCTTTACTCCAGTGAAGAGTTCAGCACGGATTGCGCTACCCAAAAGCAGTGAGCGGTAAGTTTGTTCTGTTGCGTACGAACCGGTAAATCCGACGCCCACTGTCGCGCCGAAGCGATGGGCATTCCCCTCGTCGCAGGAAAGTCCGGCCTGCCGCATGGCTTCGCGCGCTGCAAGCACGGCGAGCAAGCTGAAGCGGTCCATGGAGATGAGATGCCCCCGGTTGATGTCGTGCTGGGGCAGCGCCTTGATCTCAGCGCCGGTCATGCCCTCCAGGTCATGAAGCTCGGAATTGGCGATCGGGCCGATGGCGGAGCGGCCTTCGCGCATCTCTTTCCACATAGAGGCGGCGTCGGTGCCCAGTCCGCACAGGCCGCCCACTCCGGTGATAACGACGCGCCTGTCCATTCAAGCCTCCTTCGCAAGCAAGCCGCGGACGGCTTCCACGACGTCGCCGACATTCTTGAGATTGGACCAGGCATCGGCCGTGTTCATGTCGATCTTGATGCCGTAGGCCTGCTCCACATCCCAGAGGACGTCCGCCAAACCCAGCGAATCGAACCCGAGCGCGTCCAGTTCCGTGGCGATTGTTATCTCGCCGACGAATGACGCAGGCATTCCCTCACCGCTCTCCGACTCGGCGCGTTTCTTGATCAGGGCAATGACGTCCGTTGCGAATTGATCGGCCATTCTGTTTCCTGTCTTTCTTTCCCGCGTTTCGACCTGGACGCGGCTCAGTTCCTGAGGCGCGCCGCGTCGCGAAAGCCATCACGCTTGGGCAACTGACAAAGCCCAATGCTCATAAAGCCGGATCAGGTCCGGCCGGTGTGTGGCGTAGGTGCAGTATGACGATGTGAGCCGCTACACGTGCGCGTCTCCCGGTCTGTCCATAGGCTCGGAAGAAGTCGGACAGTTTGACATGGCCGGTCAGTTGCAACTCCCTTTCCCAGCACTCCACTGCCCGGTAGAGCGCATGAAAAATCTCCTTTCGGGCGGTTTCTTAAGACGCTCGCCACGCCATGAGGCAGTGGGGGCATCGGTGTCCATCAGGTGCTTCTGCCCATGCAGGATTCCAGAACATTGATGAAATCGTTTGTTTCGATGAAAGGCATCCACACTTTGGATGGTTGACCACGCTTTTCAAAGATCGTGAACTACATCTCCTCGTTGTGCTCGACGCACTCCGGACAAGTAACCTCATGGGCGCGGCATGCAGGATTAACCGAGCCCAGCCGGTCATGAGTGCGGCCTTGCCGGGTCGGGCGATAGGCAGTCATGCCCTGCCCTTCCTGCGGGTCAAGCACTCCGAAAAAACATTTCCCCCATAAATGCTAGATCTTCCGTTGCCTTTTCGCGTCACAGGCCGTCAAACGCCCGGCCGTTCACAACAGTGATCCGGCAAGTGTTTGGCTGCGCGAGACGATGCTGCAGGGAGTCGTCCTGCATGGCACTTCGCTATGATGCTGCGGTGCCGTCTAACGGCGCCTCGTGCTTGAACGCACTGAACGGCCACCGCGATCAAAATCGATGGTTCGAGGACCGTTGATCATCACCCCGCCAGCCTCGATCTTGTTTGCCGCCACGAGAGCGACACAGAGACTGCTGGTGAAGATGCCCGCCTGCCCGCTATGTTCCGGATGGTTGACCATCCCGGATGGACCCATCGAGGGTGTCAAGGCGAGCATGAGCACAGGCGCGAACAGTTCACGGGCAGGCGCGACGGTGGCCGCAAAGCAACGTCGCGCCAGCATGCGATCTCAGCAGGATCGGCACCATCCTGTCAGGGAGCAATGCGAGTGGCTGGCTTAGCCGCTGCGACGCTGCCCGGCATCGCGTTCAATTGATCTGGCGCCTTAAATGCAGGAAGGCTTCGCGGCCGGTACGAGGCGCATCCCTCCTCCGAAGCAGCACGCCCAAGTATCATCACAAGCCCCGAGCGCCCGCGTTCGGCGATGTCCAATTTCCGACAATGTCGGAATACAGTCAGATCTGCTGGATTGACTTTAAATGGTTTTCTCATTTGGCACAGCGCATGCTGGTTATCCGGAAACACGTGACCGACCAACAAGAAGTCGCATGACACAACCGAAGCCATCCATGTCTGACGGGCTGCCCAGGATACCTACTGCGACCGCGCTTGCCCGGTGACGACCGCTCCGGCTCCGCCCGTTACCGACGAGGCAAAGTGACGGATTTCCTGCGTTTCAACGACATGGAGGTGGTTGTCATTCCCGCTGGGGGACAGACTCGGCCTGTTCAAGGCATTGCGCGAAGGCGGCAAGATGACGGCCACCCGTGCGCGAACTCAAGGAGCGCAGCCTGTATCGTGTATCAGGCAAATAGGCCGTCGGTCAGTGACCTTGACACAGGGGACATGCGCAAGGTCCTGAAGTTTGATGCAGCGATAGAAGGGTGCCAATGACAACAATAGCTTACAGGAACGGAACCATGGCTGGCGACGGCCGAGCCTTGGGTTTTGACTCAGTATCCGTCGGTGAGAAAACGAAGGTGTTTCGCTTATGCGACGGCACACTCATCGGCGTTTCCTCTTCGTCCTTGGGTATTCCAAAGGCCGTTCGAGACTGGGTTGAGAAGGGCATGGATGTTTCTGATATTCCTGTGCCGCGCAACGACGACAATTTTGAATTTGAGGCGCTGATAGTGCGCAAAAATGGGGAAGCCGTATTGTTGGACGGCAATTGGCTGCCAAGTGATCCCGTGAAAGGTGAATATTATGCCATCGGGAGCGGCAAGCAGTATGCTTTGGCCGCGCTGGTTTTGGGCAAGTCAGCTAAGGAAAGCGTCGAAGTTGCCGCGAAACTCGACGTTTGGACTGGTGGCACAGTCACTGCCATAACTCACTAAACCCGCCTTTCGGCGGGAGTGTGACAGTGCGAGCGTGGAAGTAGGGCGCCACCCCGGGGCACGTCGAGCCCTGTCATGTGAGCTGGTCCATAAGCGCGCGAAAGCGTCCAGTTGTGGCCAAAAGCACGATTTGCGACAGAACCGGCCCGCTTCTATGAGTATGGGCCGCTTTTTGCGGCCAGCGTGCTTGCCATCCTGCCGCCAGTGGCCGTCGCCTTCTTCTTCCAAGGTTACCTCGTCATGAAGTAGAGCACCACGATCTTGTCGGAGAGATCGGAAGGCGGACGGCCCTTCCGTCCGCGTCGGCCAGTTCGAAAGGCGGCGCGGCCTGCTCGTCGATCGCCTGGAAGAACCTCTCCGCGCTGTCCCTCATCTTGTCGAGATCGGCGCCCGGATGGTGGGCCAGCGCGGAGGTCCCGAGGATCAGCGCCAGAAATTGAATCGCAAGCGACGGTTTCGCTTTCATGGACAATGCATTCCGGTTGGGGGCGTTCGAGGGCTCCGCGGCTAGGATTGGTCTCACTGTGTCTGCTCCCGCTCCCGGCGGCTCATCTGCCTGATAGGCGCGTTCCCGCTCGGGCCATGTGCTTTTGATGAAGGCCAGAACGGCCCGGATCTCCTCGTCGGTGAGGACATTCCCGAAGCCCGGCATGTCGCTCTGGTAGCCGCCGCCGACGACCGCGGCCGGTCCCGGCGCCGGCATGCGTCCCGAAGGCAGCGGGCTTTCCAATCGCGCTGACCTTCGCCTGGCTAAAACCGTCTTGCCTAGCGCTATCGCCGCGGCCGGGGCGCGGCCATCCGGTTGGCGAGCCAAGGCAATGTCCAGACCAATCCGAGGCCTGCCGCGGCCACGCATCGATAAGAGGACCGACGCCCTTCTCCTTTGCCGCCGCTGGAGAACAGGTATTTGATCAGCGCGGCCGTCCCGAGGACGAGCACGACGACGACAAGCAGCCACACCAGGCCCGTGCCGAACATCATCATGCCGCTCATGCATTCCATCATCGAAGCCTCCTATTCCGTGGCGTAGATGCCGCCGGTCGCGTCAGACTTTCGGATTTCGAGAATCTCGAAGGGCGCTTCCTTCGTGCCACTCATGCCGGGGGAGCCCATCGGCATGCCGGGCAGCGTCATGCCCTTTGATGTCGGGCCGCTCGGTCAAGAGCTTGTTGACCGTGCCGACCGGCACATGGCCGCTCACCACATAGCCGTCGATGAACGAGAGAAGGCAGCCATCGGCTTCCGGCGGAATGCCCTCTTCGCGGCTCATGGCGAAAAGGTCGTGAGTCGGCCTTGACGGTGATTCCTGGAAGGCCGATTCCAAGGCGAGCTGGCTTGAAGGCCGCGGTCCGGATGGTCGACTAGGCAGCTTGGTTCCACGATCGCAATGCTTGATCGCTTCATTGCAGGCCATGGGCTCTCGCCCCCTCCTTTTGCCACACGAGGCGCCAGCTCACGTGTTGTTGTTGGCGTGCGCCCCGGCAACCGCTTTCACCAGCCGCTCCAGCGATCCCGCGCGCTCCAGCTCCGCAAAGAATGATGCGGCGTGACGCTACCCAGCCGGTGCTTCTCGGCCTTCCAATTAAACTGTCTCGACGAAAGAGCCGTCTCCGTTGCTCCGGTCTCGGTGTTGAGTTCTCTAAGGCTGCGCCACACCTTGGTCCCCACGCCGGCAAATGATCTCACTATGCAGCCCGTGCTCGCACGCTCTCAAACTAATTACCGCTGCTGCAACACGCCGCCTGGCGGCCTGCACCGAAAAGCCGACAGGGGTGCATCTGAATAGCCGTGAACCCAGGTCTCAAAGACCATCCGGCGCGACGAGCGGACGCACCGCACGTGTGACACCCGCCTTGTGGGGCAGGGTTGCCTTTCTCAATCCCGGCGTTGGTCGGCGTCCCAATGAGCAGCAAGCTATTATCGGCCGCCGAATCTTAGTGGCTTCGTCGAGAGCCTCAATCAACCAAGCGGCGAAAGCCCCGCTAGAGTCTCCGCCCGCCTGTCGCTATGAAGCAGTTGCAGCCAGCGCTGCTTCAGGCGCATGAACTCGCCCGATGCAATGATTTCCGTCGCCCTGGGTCTTTCGAAGGGCACTGTTTCTATTCCCTTCTTCTTCGGCGCGCGGCTTGATGCCGACATACGGTTTCTTGACCTGCCGCCTGAACTGGCTGCCGAAGCGGGTGCCCCGCCAGCGACCCCGACAATCCCCTGTTCCGCAACTGCTGAAGAGCCGACTGCGCTCGCATCCCGATATTGCGCAACGGCACTATGCCGACATTCTGGAGACCGCAGCCGCATGAGCCTCGAGATGTTCCGCCGACCGTCGACAAAGGCGTCCTCTCGCCTGCGTCCGCCATTTGTCAGTGCTCGATCTGATTGGGGAGACGCCGGTCGTCGAACTGAAGAGATTCGATACCGGCAGGTGTCGTCGCTTCGTCAAGATCGAAAGCCAGAATCCCGGCGGATCGATCAAGGATCGCATTGCGTTGTCGATGATCGTTAATGCCGAACAGCGTGGCACGCGCGGGGCGGTACAATCATCGAAGCGACCGCTGGCAACACAGGGCTCGGCCTGGCCATCTGGCGGCACGAAGCGCGTGATCGCGTGTCCAAAAGCTGACAGCGTCAGACAAATGTCAGGTTCATTACAACCAACATCTGGGCACTGACGAGGTTTTTCGAAGCAATGGGCGCTAACTGCGCGCTGAGCGCGTTGGCATGGCTTTTGAGACTGAGTGACTGTGACTGCACTCAATGGGGCAAGACGAGCGATGCGCTCCTCCCTGAACCCGTGTGCCGTCTCTGAGAGGAAACCAGCTCGTGCAGAAACCTTTGGAAATAGCTTTGGACCGCAACGTGGTATTGCAGATGGAGTCCCCGGCTCCTTCGATTAGAGTCGAGAACTGGCTGCATGGCGAGCCCCTCACGAGCTTTGAGCCCGGCAAGTGTACATAGTCGAATTTTGGGCAACTTGGTGCGGCCCATGTGTGGACGGGATGCCCCATCTGATCCAGCTGCAGGGCGTCGCCAGGCGCACCATCTGGACAGCAGGAACTGGACTATGGGCAAGGTAACAGGCTTTCTCGAAATCGACCGGCAGGTGCACAAGTACCAGCCGGCCTCCGACCGCATCCGGCATTTCCGCGAGTTCACGCTGCCGATGTCCGACAAAGAGGTCGAGAAACAGGCCGCGCGCTGCATGGATTGCGGCATTCCGTTCTGCCATGGGCCGACGGGCTGCCCGATCCACAACCAGATCCCGGACTGGAACGACCTCGTCTACAA